>PWLA01000255.1 GCA_003559555.1 Gemmatimonadota bacterium
CCTGCATCCTCCGGGGCCTCGGGCTCCTGTTCCACCCGCATCCGGACGGTCTCGATCCGTCCCAGCGGCGTTCCACCGCCACCGCCGGGGCCGCCACCAGCTGGGCCACCCGGGCTGCGGCGCTTCGAGCCCGCGTCTCCCTTCCGCCGCTCCACCGGGGGGAGAAGCAGATCCAGGAGCCGCTCCTCGGCCGCCTCCTCCGCCATTTCCTGGACCTCGTCCTCCCGTTCGGCCCGGATCAGGTTCACCGCGGTATCCACCAGGTCCCGGATCATGGACTCCACGTCGCGACCCACGTAGCCCACCTCGGTGAACTTCGAGGCCTCCACCTTCACGAAGGGAGCACCGGCCAGTCGGGCCAGTCGCCGGGCGATCTCCGTCTTCCCCACACCGGTGGGACCGATGAGGATCAGGTTGTTGGGGACGATCTCGTCCCGGAGCTCCTCGTCGACCCGCTGCCTCCGCCACCGGTTCCGCAGGGCGATGGCCACCGCCTTCTTGGCCTCGTCCTGGCCGATGATGTAGCGATCCAGCGCCGCCACGATCTGACGAGGGGTCAGCTCATCCAGCCACTCCGTCCCCTGGTCTCGCTGGGATGGGCCGGGCGGCGTCCCTGCCCCCGCTGCCGTTTCGTCGTCCTGCCGTTCGTCGTTCGAGCTCATCGATGCTCCTCCCCCCCCCTCACCCCGTCCTGGTCCAGCTCCAGCACGGTGATCCGGTCGTTGGAATAGATGCAGATCTCCGCCGCGATCTGGAGTGCGTCGCGTACGATGTCGCCGGCTCCCAGCTCGGTCCGCCGCCGGAGGGCCCGACCCGCCGCCAGGGCAAAGGAGCCCCCGGAGCCGATGGCGGCCACGTCCTCGTCGGGTTCCAGCACGTTGCCGTCCCCGCTCACCACGAAGAGGTGATCCCGGTCGGCCACCAGGAGGAGGGCCTCCAACCGCCGCAGGTAGCGATCCATACGCCACTCCTTCGCCAGCTCCACGCAGGCCCGGGTCAGGTTCCCGGGGTAGCGCTCCAGCTTCCCCTCCAGCTTCTCGAAGAGGGTGAAGGCATCGGCCACACCGCCGGCGAAGCCCGCCAGGATCCGGTCCCCCTTCAGGGTCCGGACCTTCACTGCGGTTCCCTTCACCACGGTGTCGCCCATGGTCACCTGCCCGTCGGCCCCCATGGCCACATCCCCGCCTTTTCGTACGGCCACCACGGTGGTGGCCCTGACCCGCTGCCGCTCGCTCATATCGCTCCTGTGGTGGAAAGTCGGTGCCGCGCCCGCTACGGTCGCGGATGGGCGTCCCGGTACACCTTCTTCAATCGCTCCTTCGACGTGTGCGTGTAGATCTGCGTCGTGCTCAGGGACGCGTGACCCAGCAGTTCCTTCACCGCCATCAGATCGGCCCCTGCGTCCAGCAGGTGGGTGGCGAAGGAGTGGCGGAGGGAGTGCACGCTCACCTGGCCATCCTCCCCGCAGCTCTCCAGCAGCTCCTGCACCATCCGCTGAATGGACCGCCGGGAGAGGCGTCCCCCCGACTGGTTCACCAGAACAGGGCCCCGATCCGGCTCGGCCCCCGTCTCCTCCCTCCGGGGAAGATAGCGCCGGATGGCCGTCACCGCGGCCCGGGTCAGCGGCACGATCCGGTCCTTCTGCCCCTTCCCCTTCACCTTCACCTGGTCCCCTACGAGATCCAGCGTCTCCAGGTTCAGGCCGTGAAGCTCGCCCAGCCGAAGCCCGCTCCCGTAGAGCAATTCCAGCGCCACCAGCGTCCGCGCCCCCTTCAGCGAATTCTCCTGCGCCCGGGCCTCGGCCAGCTCGAAGAGGGCCTCCACGCCCCGGGCCCGGATGTGGGCCGGGAGCCGGTGTTCCTTCCGGGGCGCCCGCATGGCCCGGGTGGGGTTCCGATCCAGGATCCCGTCCCGGTGCAGAAAGCGGAAGAAGCTCCGGACCGCCGATAACTTCCGGGCCAAGGTGCGACGAGCCAGCCCCTTTCGACGCCCCCACCCCAGAAAGCTCCGGAGGGTGAGGCGATCCACGTGGAGCCACTCCCAGTCCGGCGTCCCGTAGTACCCGGTCAGAAATTCCTCGAGGTCGGCCAGGTCCCGCCGGTACGCCGTCACCGTATGGGGCGAAAGCTGGCGCTCGTCGGCCAGGTGTCGGAGGAAGGCCTCGCCGTGCTCCCGGAGCGCAGGCCTGGGGGCGGCGGCGCCGTCGGGCTCCTTCACGGGCGCCCGCTCCTCATTCGGCCGGCTCCCGTTCGACCCCCACCGGGTCTTCACCCTCCACCATGCGGTCCGGCATCGCCAGGCCACCGCGGGGGTCAGCGGAGGAGCCGTCCGAGGTTTCGTCCGCCGGCTCGAGCCCCACCCGAGCCATCCAGGCCCGGAACTCGGCGGCGGCCCGCCGTCCCAGCGCCTCCCGCTTCAGCCGCTTGCTGCGGATGCGCTCCTCCAGGGGGTCCACCAGCCCCCAGTTGGAGTTCATGGGCTGGAAGTGGTCGGGATCCGCCTCCCGGAGGTAGCGGTAGAGGCCGCCCAGCATGGTGGTGGCCGGAGGCAGCACCGGCTCCAGACCCCGTAGCACCCGGTCCAGGTTGACCCCGGCCAGGAGACCGGAGGCCGCCGACTCGGTATACCCCTCCACCCCAGTGAGCTGTCCGGCGAAGACCACATCCGGACGGTGGGTCAGCGACCCGTGGGAGGTCAGCCTCCCGGGAAAGTTGAGGTACGAGTTCCGGTGAATGGAGCCGAACCGCAGGAACTCCGCCTCCTCCAGCCCCGGGATCATCCGGAAAACCCGCTTCTGCTCGCCGATCTTCAGTCGCGTCTGGAAGCCCACCAGGTTCCACATCTGGCCGACCCGGTCCTCCCGGCGGAGCTGCACCACCGCATGGGGCCGCCGGCCGGTCCGGGGATCGGTGATCCCCACCGGCTTCATGGGGCCGAAGCGGGGCGTGTCCCGGCCTCGCTCCACCATCACCTCGATGGGGAGGCATCCTTCGAAGTAGGGCACCTGCTCCCACTCCGGGCTCCGGTGCACGTCGGCGTCGGCCAGCGCCTCCACGAAGGCCTCGTACTCGGCTTCGGTCAGCGGGCAGTTCAGGTAGTCCGCATCCTGGTCCCACCGTCCCTGGGCGAAGACCACCGCCTCGTTCAGCGAATCCCGATCCACGATGGGGGCGATGGCATCGAAGAAGGCCAGGCCGTCGTCGCCCAGCTCCCGGCGAATCGCCTCCGACAGGGCGTCGGAGGTGAGGGGTCCGGTGGCGATGACGGTGGGCCCCTGGGGCACCTCGGTCACCTCCCGGCGCTCCACCTGGATCCCCGGATGCGCCTCCACTGCCCGGGTCATGGCCCGGGAGAAGAGCTCCCGGTCCACCGCCAGCGCGGCGCCGGCGGGAACCCGGGCCGTTCGGGCCGCCCGGAGCAGCACCGATCCCAGCAGCGCCATCTCCCGCTTCAGGGCGCCGTGGGCATTGGCCGGGTCCTCGCTCTTGAAGGAGTTGGTGCAGACCAGCTCGCCCAGCCCCTCGGTCTGGTGGGCCGGGGTGGACCGAACGGGGCGCATCTCCACCAGGCGGACGACGTGTCCCCGGTCCGCCAGTTGCAGGGCGGCCTCGCAACCGGCCAACCCGCCGCCCACCACGGTCACCCAGGCGTCGGTGGAGGCCGCAGCGCCCCCCGCTCCGGTCCCGGAACCCTCAGCCACCGCCCTTGCCTCCTCCCTTCTTCGCCTTCTTCTTCGAGCCCTTTCCGCCCTTCTTGCCCTTTCGGCCTCGCCGGCTCCTGGGGCGCTTCCCGGAGCGGGCCAACAGCTCCACGGCCCCCTCCAGGTCCAGCGCGTCCGGATCCTCGCCCTTGCCCAGGCTGGCGTTCAGGTCGCCGTCGGTCACGTAGGGACCGTAGCGACCGTCCCTGAGCTCGATGGTGCGGCCCGTCTCCGGGTGCTCGCCCAGCTCCTTCAGCACCGCCGGCCCCGGCTTCTGCTTGAGCAGCTCCAGGGCCTCCTCCAGCGTCACCTCGAAGATCTGCTCGAAGGCCTTCAGGTTCCGGTACTCCCGCTCCCGGTTCACGTACGGGCCGTAGCGACCCAGCCCGGCCACCACCGGCTTGCCCGTGTCCGGATCCTTGCCCAGCTCCCGGGGAAGGGAGAGGAGCTTCAGGGCCATCTCCAGGTCCACCGTCTCCGGCGCCAGGTCCTTCGGCAGCGACGACCGGGGCGGCTTGCTTCCCTCCTCCTTCTCCCCCAACTGCACGTAGGGGCCGTATGGGCCGGACTTGAGCCAGACCGCCTTTCCGGTCTCGGGGTCGCTGCCCAGCTCCTGGTCGTCGTCCAGGTCTCCGGGCCCGTCCATGGAGCGGGTGTTCTTGCACTCGGGATAGGCGGCACACCCCAGGAAGCGTCCGAACCGGTTCCACTTCACCAGCATGGGCCCGCCGCACTTCTCGCAGGTCTCTCCCTCGGCGGCCAGGATCTCCTTGACGATCTCGTCGCTCTGGGCCTTCCCCTTCTCCAGCCGTTCCCGGAAGGGCGGGTAGAACTCCCGGAGGACCTCCCGCCAGTGCACGTCCCCTTCCTCCACCTTGTCCAGCTCTCCCTCCATTCGGGAGGTGAACTCCACGTCGAAGAGGTTCGGAAAGACCCGAATCAGGAGCTTGGCCACCGTGTCGCCCAGGGGGGTGGGCACGAAGCGGCGATCCTCCAGATCCACGTACTCCCGCTCCCGGATGGTGGAGAGGATCTGGGCATAGGTGGAGGGGCGGCCGATCCCAAGCTTCTCCAGCTCCTTCACCAGCGAGGCCTCGGAGAAGCGGGGCGGGGGCTGGGTGAAGTGCTGCTTCGGCTCGATCCGCTTCAGGGCGGCCCGGTCTCCCTGGTTCAGCTCGGGCAGGGGCTCCAGGTCGCCCAGGCGCCGATGGTCCCCGGATTCGGTGGCCTCCTGGTAGAGTCGGGCGAAACCGTCGAACTTGACCACCGAGCCGGTGGCCCGGAAGGTGAAGGTGCGGTCGTCGCTTCCCTCCAGGTCGAACTCCACTGTGGTGGTGTCGTAGACCGTGGGAGACATCTGGCTGGCCACGAAGCGGAGCCAGATGAGCTCGTAGAGCCGGGCCTCGCCCTCCTGCAGGTATGTCCGGGCGTGGTCCGGGTGCAGGCCGGGATCGGTGGGCCGGATGGCCTCGTGGGCCTCCTGGGCACCCTTGGCCTTCTTCCCCCCCCAGAGGCGGGGCCCCGAAGGGGTGTAGCGCTCGCCGAACTCGGAATGGACCCACTGGCGGGCCGCGTTGGC
>PWLA01000062.1 GCA_003559555.1 Gemmatimonadota bacterium
CTGGCCCTGTACCTTGCGTCCCCCTGGCAGCTCGCAGAGGTCCTGGTGGCCTTCTCTCATCAGGGCTCAGCGCGGGTTTCCGCCCCTCAATGTCATTCCCCCTGGACTCAGGCAGAGGCCCATCGGTGTGGTTCCGGATTCGCTCGCAGGTATGCGACGAGCCGCTCCGCATACTCGGTGAAGCTCGGAGGCCGGATGCCCTCCTCCTCCAGGAGGGGCGTTGTTGCGTCGGTTCCGTATCGGGTCGGGTGCCGGAGGTAGTCCACTGCGTTCGGCGGGATCCGTGGCATCCCGGGAAGGCGACAGGCCATTGCCATGAGGAATCGGGCAGCGGAGAGGGGAAGGGGGATGGCCAGGACGCGCTTCTCCAGAGCCGAGGCCGACACCCGGATGAACTCAGGGACCTTGAGGGGGCGGGGATCCGCCAGGTGAAACGTGCGCCCCTCCGTGTCCGGCCGTCTCGAGAGGGCCGCCAGCGCGTGTACCAGGAAGTCCACCGGAACTACGTTGAACTCCGCCGTGGAGGAACCGGGGACCCTCGGGATCAGGGCCCCTCCGGGCAGGGCATCGATCCACCTCAGGAGGTGGTACGGGCCATCGTACTTGCTGGTCTGGCCGGTGCGTGAATCCCCCACCACGATGCTTGGCCGGTAGACGGTGAAGGGAAGCCCCCTGGAGCCCGCCTCCCGCACTTCCACTTCGGCCTGGTACTTTGTGCTTTCGTAGTGGTTGTTGAAGCTCTGGCCGACTTCCAGGTCCTGTTCCCTGAACAGGCCCGGGTGGCGGCCGCTGACGTAGCATGTGCTCACGTGGTGGAATCGGCGAACCGAGCCGAGCCGATCGATGGCAGCCAGCAGGTTGCGGGTCCCGTCGATGTTCACCGCCGTGGCGGCCGCGTGCGGCACGTCCAATTGATAGAGTGCAGCCAGGTGGAAGACCTCGGAGGGCTCTCCGAGGGACGATCCGGATTCCACGATCCCAGGGTCGGTGATGTCTCCCGGAAGCAACTCGACCCGACCTTGGGATTCGGGCCTCTGCCTTGCGAGGGCCTCGATCCGCTCCCGGGCCAGCGGCATCATGGAGGGTTCGACCAGAGCGACCACCGGTTCCGATCGCGTCTCGAGGAGGCGGGGGAGCAGCCGCGTCGCCAGGAATCCGGGAAAGCCCGTGAGAAGAAGAGACGAGCTGGGTGAGACTGAGGTCTGGCGCTCCGACATCGGATTCCGGGATGGGTGCTGGGGGTGGTCCGGCCCCTTTCGGGTATCTAGCAGTCTGATTCGGGGTTCGGCGGAGGCCGTTTCGGCTTCGGCCGTACTTCTTCAACGGGCTTCTGGGGCTTCGGGGGACACGCAGTGCCGCTTCCCACCGAAGGTGAAGCATAACGTTGCGGCCTCCCACTGCGCATCTCGATACACCCGTTCTTCGGGGGGAAGCCCCTCCGCCTCCGGCAGTCCGACCCAGGACATCCGGTCGTCGGGGTAGGCGCCTTCGGCCTGGGCATCGGCGATCCGGAGCTCTGACGATCCGGCAGGCGTCTCCACCCGGAAGGCGACGAAACGTCCCGACTCGTCCCACCCCACCAACTCCACCTGTCCGCCGTACTGGAAAACGGCCAGATCCGGACCGTTCTCGCCGTCGACCTCCAGCAGCCAGCCGTAGCCATGCGCCGTGCCCACGGTCGTGAAGGCGATTCGTCCTGTGCCGGCAGCGCCGGCCACCCCCGAGATCGTTCCCGAGGTCCCGAAGGAGGCTCCATCAGAGACCGCCACATCCGCCGGAAGATCATCGAGATGAAAGAGCGGGTTCCCCCGGGCGTCCCGGATCGACTCTTCGTCGTGCGTGAGGGGCTCGGCAGGACCCTCGGGGTCTTCCGGTCCGCAGCCGGCCAGGATCACCACGACGCTGAGAATCCACCCGAGCGACACCCCTCCGCAGCCCGCCGTCCCACCCCTCCTGCCTCCTCGACGTCTCTGATCCACCGTTCCCCCTCCGCAATCGTTCGGACACGGTCCCAGTGAACCACTCGCAAAGCGCGTCCTGGCGCGCAAGCCCTTCTCCCGGCGTCGGGTTGCAGCCGCGGGACGCACGGCCTATGCTGCCCGTTCGCCACCCGACAGCGTGCATGAACCTGAGGAGGTCCTGAATGATCTCGAGAAGAGAATGGCTTCGATTGACCGCGGGCGCCGGAGCGGCACTCACCCTGGGCGCCTGCCGGCCGGAGGCGGGCGATGCGAACGGCGCGGCGATCGAAGCCGCGGTCGACGCCGCGACCGGTGCTGGTGAGATGGTCCTCAAGGCGATCCCTTCGAGCGGAGAGCGGATCCCCGTGATCGGACTCGGCGGCCGGTGGATCTCCGCCAACGCCACCCCGGAGGAGCTCGCTGATCACCGGGCGGTCATGCATGCGTTGGCCGACGGGGCCGAGGGTGCGGGTCGGGTGTTCGACAGCGCGGCCGGCTACGGCGGTGGCGGCTCCGAGGAGTATGCGGGCCAGTGGGCCGAGGAAGACGGCTTCGCCGACGACATCTTCTGGGCCACCAAGGTGAACGTGGCAGGCCGCGGGGGTGGCTCCGCAGACCCGGACGAGGTCCGCGAGCAGATTGAGCGGTCGTTCTCGCGACTCCGGCTCGACGTGATCGACCTGAACCAGGTTCACAACCTGGGCGACCCCCCCACCCAGCTCGGGATCCTCCAGGAATACAAGGAGGAGGGCCGGATCCGCTACATCGGGATGACAACCACCAGCCAGGGCCAGTACCCCGAGCTCGCCCAGGTCATGCGGGACTACCCCATCGACTTCATCGGGATCGATTACGCTGTCGACAACCGGGTCGCCGAGGAGGAGATCTTTCCGCTGGCTCAGGACGAGGGGATCGCCGTCATGGTGTATCTGCCCTTCGGGCGCAGCCGGATGTGGAACCGGATCGGGGACCGGCCTCTTCCGGAGTGGGCTGCGGAGTTCGACGCGACGACCTGGGCCCAGTTCATGCTCAAGTTCGTGGTCGCCCACCCTGCCGTGACCGTCGCCACACCCGGCACGAGCAATCCCGAGCACATGATCGACAATCTGGGTGGCGGCCGCGGCCGTCTGCCCACACCAGATCACCTCCAGCGCATGATCGAGCTGGTGGAAGGCCTTCCGAGCGCCTGAGGTTCCGACGGGGACGAGGCCGCGGCAGAGGCGGCGGCCGAGGACCTTGCGGCCGACCTGGCCGTTCGGGAGTCCCGGCCCGGCTCGGTTCACCTTCGTTGCGTCACCCGCTCCCGCATGCCCTCCACCTGGGCCTCGGTCTTCTCCATCACGGCCTCGAACCGGGGATCGCCGTGGAGGGGAGCGAGCACCGGATCGATTCGCGTGCCGACGGGGTCGTTCCAACCCAGCTCCACCGCCTCTTCGAGGTATCCGAAGGCCCGCTCCCGCTCGCCCCGGACCGTGGCGATTCCTGCAAGGGAGAAGAGGAGTGCCGGGTTCCCGTCCCCCCGTTCCATCGCTTCCCTCGTGTGTCGTTCCGACTCCCGAAGGAGTGCTTCGGCCCTGCCGGTCTCCCCGGCCTCATTGAGAAGGTGGGCCAGCACCACCGAAGGGGCGTGGGTCTGCCGAGGCAGGATGTCGGGAGCCACCTCGTGGAGGCGCTCCAGTACCTCCCGGGCACGGGCAGCGTCGCCAAGGACCACAAAGGCGTAGCCGGCGGCGTCGAGAGAGGCGGCGTCCGCGTCCGGGCTCGACAGGCGAGTGGCCATGTCGGTAGCCTCAGCGGTGCGTCCCGCATAGAGCTCCATGAGTACCCCGGCGATCAGGGCGGTAGAGTTCTCGTGGCTCAGGGCCAACGACTGTTCAAGCGCCTCCCGGGCCCGGTCGAAGAGACCGAGGCGGCTGGTGTACCCGGCGAGGTTCGCGTAGTCGATGTAGGATCGGGTGGGGTCCCGGCGGATGCTGATTTCGACGATCTCGATGGCCCGGTCCCACTCCCCCTGAAGCGCGTACATGAGTCCCAGGTTCCCGATGGCCGGAAAGTCGTGGGGATTCAGCTCGATGGCCCGCTCCAGAGCCGGGATGGCGTCCTCGTAGCGTCCGGAGATGCCCAGCGTCGTCCCGAGAGCCCGGTGACCGTCCCCGAGATCGGGCTGGAGCTCGATGGCCCGGCGGGCCGATCTCTCGGCGCTGACCAGCCGTCCCGGGTCGGTTCGGTAGTTGAACACGGACACGGCACGAGCCGCGGCCAGCCAGGCATGGGCCAGGGCGAACGTCGGATCCTGCTCGATGGCTTCCTGGAAGCGCTCAATGGCCCGCTCCATCTGTTGGGCCTCGTAGCGGTAGTAGGCATCGCGGCCCTGAAGGAAGGACTCGTAGGCCTGGAAGTCATCGGTGGGGGCGCGTCCCATGCGTTCCTCGAGCCCTCCGGTGAGCTCTACCCTCAGTGCCCCCACCACCGCCTGGGCCACCTCCGACTGGACGGCGAACACATCCTCCACCCGCCGGTCCAGGGTCTGGGCCCAGATCTGCCGGTCCGTCGCAGGCTCCACCAACTGCATCACGATGCGCACCCGGTCCCCGTCCCGCCGAAGGCTTCCCTCCAGCACATACCGGACGCCCAGTTCGTCGGCGATGGCCTGGATGCTCCGGTCCGAGCCCTTGTACCGCATGGACGAGCTGCGGCTGATCACGGCGAATTCGGGCACGAGCCCCAGGTTCGTGAGAATGTCTTCGGTGACCCCGTCGGCGAAGTACTCGTTCTCCTCGCCTCCGGCCAGGTTCGTGAGGGGCAGGACCGCGATGGACTGTCCGGGCTCCGGAGGAGGTGTGGGTACACTTTCGGCCGCTGATTGCACCCTCGGCGACATGAGCTGGTACCCCCCGAATCCGAGCGCTCCAACAAGGAGCACCAGGCCGGCAAGGGCCAGGGGGCGGAGAAGGGAATGCGGGACCGTGGACGAACCCGGGACCTCTGCGCCTGCCCCCTCGGCACCGGGCTCGTCCCCGCTGGCGCCCTCCGGGACGGCCCGCCCTTGCTTTGGATCCGCTCGTCGGACCCCGGCCGGGGTCAGGTCGAAGGACCACGCCAGGGCGACGGCGATGGGAAAGCCCAGAATCAGGAGGGCGATCACCATCCTGAACGCCCAATCGGGGAGGAGGAGGGCCGGCAGGAGAAGATCGGCCACCTGCGCCACCACGAAGGCGACGACCGCATACACGCCGGCGGTCCGGAGCACACGGCGCCGCTTCAGTTCCCCAAAGAATCCCGATTTCCGTTCCATCGCGGCTCACAGGCCTGAAGCGA
>PWLA01000259.1 GCA_003559555.1 Gemmatimonadota bacterium
CCGCAGGGGGACGGGGGGTTGCGGCGTCAGGCGGCGTCGGAGCGTCTCACCGATGCACTGGGGCATCGCTTTCGACACTCCTCCTACCCTGACACCGCAAGACCCCGTCCCGGTGGTCCCTACCCTTCTTCAACGGCCTTTTAGAAGTAACTGAACTGTTTCGCTCTTCGGGTGAGCCTCCGAACTCGGAGCCACGAACCTTCGGTACCCGGATCCGGGCACACACCGGACGTTCGTGTCGGCCTCACCCGGCCCCCAGGTACTCGCCCATCCGCTCCAACCCCTCGATCCCGGTGATGTCGCCCTCCAGGAGGGGCACCCGCACGGTGGGGATTCCGCGGAAGCGCTCCTCGATCTCCTCCAGGTAGGGCGCCTCCCGCTCCCTGCGGGCCTCCAGAAAGCTGCCCAGCTCCCCTTCGGGGAGCACCCGATTGACCACCATCCCCGTGACCTGGAGATCGAACTCCCGGAGGGTCTCCACTGCCCGGGCGGTCTCCAGAATGGGAAGGCGCTCGGGGATCAGCACCCAGATGAACGCGGTGGTCTGAGGGTCCAGGAGGAGTCGGCGGGCCCGCATGAACCTGCGCCGCCGTTCCAGCAGCACCTCCCGGATCTTCCGGGAGCGGGGATCGCCGCCCTTCCCCTCCTCCACCTGGTCGATGTAGGAGAGCTCGTCACCGGCGAGCCGCTGGAGCGCATCGCCGAAGGAGTCGGAGCGCTCCCGGTGCCTCAGCAGACCATCGGTCCACGCCGCCATGAGCTCGGGCAGTGAGAGGAGCCGCAGGGTGTGACCGGTGGGGGCGGTGTCGAAGACCACCACGTCGTAGCCCTCACCGGGGTCGGCCATGAGGTGGGAGATCCGGTCCAGGGTGGCGGCCTCCACCGCGCCCGGGGACCGGCGGGTGAGCTTGAGCTGCCGCTCGATCTCGGGGTACATGTCGGGGCTGACGAACCCCTGCATGTTTTCGCGCACCTGGTCCAGGTAGCGCTCCACCTCGGCCTCCGGGTCCAGCTCCATGGCGTGGAGCCCCGGTGCCACCTCCACCGCCCGGTCCCCGATCCGGGTGTCGAAGAGATCGCCCAGGGAGTGGGCCGGATCAGTGGAGACCAGGAGGGTCGAGCGGCCTTCCCGGGCCAGGCGGAGGGCCAGGGCGGCGGCGGTGGTGGTCTTCCCCACGCCTCCCTTCCCCCCCACGAACCGGATCCTGGGCCCGGCAGGATCGATCACCGGCGTCCCGGTCGACTCAGCAGCACCGGAAGTTTTCCAGGGGCGAGCGCTCCATCCCCATCCGGAGGTGCCACTCGTGAAAGCGCTCGTAGAGGATGGGGAGGAGCTCCAGGGTGTAGTAGCCCGCAGGGTTGGGGATCCCCATGCTCTCGGAGAAGACCAGAAGCATGAAGAGGTCGTCCTCCTCGCGCCGGGCCCGGGCCAGGGCGCCCCGGTGGCGGCCCTCGTAGAACTCGTTCAGGAGCTCCAGGACCCGGGCCCACCGACGACCAAACTCACCGGGGCCCGGACTCAGGAGCCGTCACCCCGCCGGACGTGCTTCATGACCGTCCGGGGCCCCACCTCGGCGGTGTATACGTTCCCGTAGGCGTCCACCGCCACCCCCTCGCCCCCGCTGGTTCCGGAGGTGTCGGGGTCGAGCTCCGGGTCGGGGATGAACTCGGTGACCCAGCCGTCCACCACGCTCCCGATGTAGACGCCCCGCTTCCACCCGGGGTTCCGGTTCTGATTCGACTCCGAGTCCACGGCGTAGAGGATGTCGTTGTCGTCGATGAACATCCCGCTGATCCGGGCGAACTGGGTCCAGGACTGGATGAACTCCCCGTCCTGGGTGAAGATCTGGATCCGGTTGTTGTTCCGGTCGGCCACGAAGAGCCGGCCCTGCGAGTCCATGGCCAGGGCGTGGGGATCGCTGAACTGTCCGTTGGCGCTCCCCGTCTCGCCCCACTCCATGAGGAAGTTGCCCTGGCTGTCGAACTTGACGATCCGGTTGGCGCCGCCGGCGTCGTGCCCGTCGGCAATGAAGATGTCGCCGTTGGGCGCCACCACGATGTCGGAAGGCTTGGTGAAGTGGTCCGGTCCGTCGCCGGCCACGCCCCGCTCACCCAGGGTCATGAGCTTCTCGCCCTGGGGGCTGAACTTGATCACCACGTGGCCCCAACCCTCGGGCTGCTGCCCGAAGCCCAGGGCGTCGGCCACCCAGACGTTGCCCTCGTCATCCACGAACATTCCGTGGGGCCAGGCCAGCTCGCCAGCGCCGAAGCTGTTCAGGAGGTTGCCATCCAGGTCGAAGTGCAGGATGGGATCCACGTCGGGGCTGTCGGTGCAGGTGTTCTGCCCGCACCGCTCGGCGATCCAGATGGACTGGCCGTCAGGGGCCGGGTAGATGGCGCTCACCGCCCCCCACTCCCGGTCATCCGGGAGCTCGCCCCAGGCCTGATCCACCGTCCGGTAGGGGGTGGCCTGGGCCAACAGGGGCCCCACCACGATGGCCAGGGCCACCATCCCACCCACCAGCGAAACTCCGAATCGCGTGCTCCTCTTCATGATCACCCTTCGCTTGGATTTGCGCTTGGATTTGCGTTCAACCAGATCCCAGCCCCGTCCCCCGGGGCTCCCGCCAATCTTGGGGAGGCTCGAGGGCGAGGGCAAGCGGACGCGCCCTCACCACCGCCGGAAGATCTCCCGGAGCTCCTCGCCGTCCCGGGTCCGGGTCAGGGCCAGCATGAGGAGGATCCGGGCCTTCTGGGGGTTCAGGTCGTCGGCGCCCAGGATGGGTGCAGGCGTCGCCGCCCCCTCCTCCGCCGCAGGGGACGGCCCGCTCCCCACCGGCACTCTCCCGGCCCCGGTCCGGCTGCTCCGGACCACCACCACGCCCTGCTCCCGGGCCTCGTCCAGCGCCACCCGCTGCCCGGGGGTACTTCCGCCCCGTCCCACCGAGGCCATGACGATCCCCTGGGCCCCTGCCTCCACCGCGGCCCGGATCAGGGCCCCGTCGGCCCCCAGGTGGGTGTGGATCACGTCCACCCGTGGGAGTTCGTCGACCCCGGTGAGATCGAAGGGGGCGGTCCCGCAGGTCCGCTCCGGCAGGCCCGACCGCAGGACGATGCTGTCCGGATCGGCCCTCCCCACGGGCCCCACGTCCGGCGCCGCAAAGGCGTCGGGCCGGGAGGTGTGGATCTTGGTCACCTCCCGGGCGGGGAAGATCAGGTCGTTCATGAGGACCACGGCACCCACTCGGGGCCCGTCGCCGTGCACCGCCAGCCGGATGGCGTCAAAGAGATTGGCGGGCCCGTCGGCGCCCAGCATGTTGGCCCGCCGCATGGCGCCGGTGACCACGACCGGGCGGCAGTGGGCCAGCGTCAGGTCCAGGAAGTAGGCCGTCTCCTCCATGGTGTCGGTGCCCGAGGTCACCACCACTCCAGCCAGGTCGGGATCCTCGCTGAAGTGGGCGTCGATGGCCCGGGCCATGGCCAGCCACTGCTCCAGGGTGATGGCTCCGGAGGCCACGTTGCTGAACTGCTCCACCGTGATCCGGGCCACCTCCTCCACTCCGGGCAGACTCCGCACCAGCTCCTCGCCGGTGAGGCGATCTCCCTCGGTGTTTGAGATCGTCCCCCCGGTGGCCAGCACGTGGACCCGGGGAAGGGTGTCGGTGGCGGCAAGCTCGGGGGGCGCGGCAGGCGCCGAAGAGATGGAGGGGGTGGGGGCGGCCTCCAGGGAGCCGGCCGCCAGTACCAGGAAGGCGACCCCGGCGACGACTCCCGCGCCTCGCGCCGTCACGACGTCCCCTCCGCCCCCCACGGGGCAGGCGGCGCGTCCACCGGTCGGGTCAGGTCGAATTCCACCCGGTAGCGGAGGCCGGTGGCCTCGCGGCGCAGGCCGTAGTAGAAGGCGTCGCCGGGCCGGATCTCCAGGTACCAGAGCTGGCTCTCCCGCCCCGGCACGGCCTCCACGCTGTACTCGTCGGCCGGAAACTCCTGCCGCCAGATGGATCCGCCGGTGGCGGTGTGCCCTCCGTAGTCGGTGTTGGCGGTATCGGGGGATCCATCCTCCAGACGGTGATCGTGCTTGAGCTGCAGGCCGTGCTCGGTCCGGGTGACCACCCAGGTCCGGGAGCGGTCGTCGTCCACGTGAAGCGGAATGCGGATCTCGTCGTCGTCGCACTCCCGGACGTGCATGACCATGCGCTCGGCCTCCCACCAGTCCGAGTCCTCGGGCGCCTCCAGGGGGCGTCCCTCGAAGGCCTGGCCGCAGAGGGCCTCCAGGCGTTCCCAGAAGACCTGCTGCGCCTCCGTGACTCCGGCCTCCGGTGCCGGCGTCTCGGCCCCGGGATCGTCCGGCGTCGCCACGTAGGGGTCCTCAGGCGTCTCCACCAACTCCTCGGGGTCGGGTTCAGGCACCTCGCATGCGACCAGGACCGGACCCAGAAAGAGAACCAGGACCAGAGTCGGCGCCCAACGGCGGATCGCGGGGCGGATCGCGGGGCGGATCGCGGGGCGGATCGCGAGAAGGGACGAGGAAGGGGTCATGGCTGGCTCCGGGGGAGTGGAGATGGAAGGTTGAAGGTGCGCCTGCCCGTAGCCGCTACCAGTCGGGACCCACGTCGTCCCGGAACCCCACCGGCCGGTCCAGGATCTCCCTGAGAACCACCGCTTTCCGGAGATCCTCGATGTCACCGGTCTCCAGGAGGCGGGAGTAGCGGCCCCGGCCCGCACCCCGGCGCCGAGCGGACGGCCGTCCGGGAGCGCCGGGAGCTCCGGTGGCCAGGACCTGGCCTTCGGGATCGTCGGACAGGTCACCGGAGGAAATGTCCGTCAGGTCGCCCCACGGCTCCGGCGGCTGGGCGTACACCCGATCCTCTTCGTCGCCGATGGCCCCGGTCTCCTGAGGCTCCTGCCGCGCCTTGCCCCATTGGGGTCCCGAGTCTGCGCTGCCACCGGGTCGGGAGTATTCGTCCGTGGAGAACCGGTCGTCGGGGACGGGGGCGGGGATCCGGGGCTCCTTCGGCGGATCCGGGTCTCCCCGGCGACCCAGGTCGTCACGTCCGAAGAGGTCTCCCGGTCGCGCCTCCTCCCGGCCGTCCTCGCCGTACGAACCAGGGCCAGCGGGTTCGGCGCGGCCGCTCGTCTCCGGCTCCGGGGGAGGCCGGGTCTCGAGCTCCTGACCGGTGAGGACAGCCCAGAAGTCCTCGGGCACCATGGTCTCGGCGGTCTCCCGGGAGTCCGATTCGGTCCGCCACGACTCCGTATCGGTCCCGGTCGAGGCGGTGGGACGGCCCTCCATGCCTGGCGACGCCTCCACCCCCTGGTCGTCCGCCCCCTCCATCTCCTCCATCCGGCGCTGCTTCTTCCGGCGACGTCCCACGGCGTCCAGGATGGACGCCACCACCATGAAGACGATGAAGATGAGGGTCAGGAGTCCTTCTTCCACCGGTCGCTCCCGTCAGGAGTCGGAGTGGGCGCCGGACGAGCGGCCCTGCGGGCTGTCGTCGGTGCCGGCGATGGCATCCCGCATGGAGGTGTCGGACTGGATGTTGCGGTACTTCATGTAGTCCATGATCCCCAGGTTGCCCTCCTTGAAGGCCTCGGCGATGGCCAGCGGGACCTGGGCCTCGGCCTCCACCAGGCGGGCGCGCATCTCCTGCACCTTGGCCCGGTTCTCCTGCTCCAGCGCCACGGCCATGGCCCGGCGCTCCTCGGCCCGGGCCTGGGCCACCCGCTTGTCGGCCTCGGCCTGATCGGTCTGGAGCTCGGCCCCGATGTTCTTACCCACGTCCACATCGGCGATGTCGATGGAGAGGATCTCGAACGCGGTCCCTGAGTCCAGTCCCCGGGAGAGAACGGTCTTGGAGATGGAGTCAGGGTTCTCCAGCACCGCCTTGTGCGAATCGGACGAACCGATGGAGGAGACGATCCCCTCACCCACCCGGGCCAGGATGGTCTCCTCACCGGCACCACCCACCAGCCGGTTGATGTTGGCCCGGACCGTGACCCGGGCCATGGCGATGAGCTGGATCCCGTCCCGGGCCATGGCGGCCACCCGGGGCGTGGTGATGACCTTCGGGTTCACCGACACCTGCACGGCCTCGAAGACGTTCCGTCCCGCCAGGTCGATGGCGGCGGCCTGCTGGAACGAGAGGTCTATGTTGGCCTTGTCGGCCGAGATGAGGGCCCGGACCACCCGATCCACCTGACCTCCCGCCAGGTAGTGGGCCTCCAGGTCGCCCAGGTTCAGGTCGAGTCCGGCCTTGGTGGCCCAGATCAGGGGTCGGACCACCGCCGGAGGGTTCACCTTCCGAAGCCGCATCCCCACCAGGTAGCCGATTCCCACCCGTGCGCCGGCCGAGATGGCCTCGACCCACAACCGGACCGGAATCACCCAGAGGATGACGATGAGAAGGACGAGCCCCCCGATGAGGGCCAGCGTCGTGGTGCCAAAGATGAGATCTTCGGTCATCCGTGAAGTTCTCCTGGAGGAAGTCGTCGTCGTGGGGCGGCGGCGGTCCGTCGCCCGCTTCTCGAGTCTACATGGAGGGTATCAGTCCATCGCCACGGAAGCACCCCCCAACCAAGTACTAGATCTCCAGTGGGTCGGGGTCCGTCGCGGCATCGCCCCCGGGTGAGCGGACCAACCGGACCACGTGCCGGTACCCCTCGGACGCCACGATCCGTATGGGGCTGCCCTCCTCGATCCACTCCTGCTCCGAGACCACGTCCACCCGCTCGTCATCGAAGAGCCCGGTGCCTGCGGGCCGGAGGTCGGTAATGGCCGTGCCCTCCTTCCCCAGGAGCTCATCCCGGCGCACCGAGGACGTGTAGCCGGTCTCCCGCCCCGTCTCCTCGCCCAGGAAGATCCCCAGGCGGGTGAGCCGTCGGTTGGCAGGCAGACGCCGCATGAGGAACCACGAACTCACCACCACCAGACCGATGGTCATGGAGAGGACCATGCCCGCCCGGGTGTAGTCCTGGGTGGTGGGGATCCCGCCCAGCAGCGACATGTAGATGCCCGCCAGGATGGCGATGCCGCCCAGGATGCCGAACACCCCCAGTCCGGGAAGGATGAGGGCTTCCACCAGCACCAGCACGACCCCCAACCCGAAGAGCATGAGCCCCTCCATCCCGGCCAGACCGATGATGAGGTGTGAGCCGAAGAAGAGGGAGAGGGAGAGCACGCCCGCCCCTCCGGCCAGCCCGATCCCCGGTGACTTGATCTCCACCAGGAGGCCCAGGAACCCCAGGCTCAGGAGAAAGGGGGCCACCACCGGATGGGTGAGGAAGCGGACCGTCCGCTCCGCCCAGTTGAGGGTCTGCTCCCGCACCTCGTTCCCCTCGGTGCCCAGCGCCGCCATGAGGGCGTCCCAGTGGTCCACACGGGTGGCGTAGCCCAGCTCCTCGGCCTCGGACGGGGTGAGGGTCAGCAGCCGGCCGGCCTCGATGACGCCCTCGATCTCGATGGCCGGATCCACCATGGCCTCGGCAATGGAGGGATCCAGCCCCCGAGCTTCGGCCAGCGAACGCATGGTGCTGCGCATGACCGAGACCACCTTCTCGGGTGCGGTCTCGCCGGTTCCGTCCACGGGGGTAGCGGCACCGATGCGGGAGCCGGGCCGCATGTAGATCCCGTCGGCGGCCAGGGAGATGAGGGCTCCGGCGGAGATGGCGGCCCGGTTCACGAAGGCATAGACCGGTACCTCGGAGTCGCTCACCGCGTCGGCGATCCGTTCGGCGGCGTCGACCCGGCCTCCGGGGGTGTCCAGGTCCATGATCACCACCGAGGCACCGGCTTCTGCGGCCTCCTGGATGCTTCGCTCCACGAAGGGGGCGAGCCCCAGCTCGATGACTCCGTGGATGGGGATCCGGTAGACGGGGCCGGTGCGCGGCTCCACCTCCTGCTCGGATTCCTCCACCTCCTGGTCGGCGGCCTCCACCTCCTGGTCGGTCTCCTCGGCGGCCTGCAGCGCCGTCGCAGCCTCGGGGGCGATCCACTCTTCACCCATGTGGGCCTGAGCATAGGTCCAGGAGCCCAGACCGAGCATCAGGGGCAGAATCATCCAGAGGGCCAGAGTCGGCCCGCGGAGAGTGGTCATATCCGTCCTCGTCCTGGAAGGGGCCCGGAGAGGGAATCTCCCGGGCTCCGGTGTGGGGTCAGAGAGCGTCGGAGGAGCTCTGCTCCAGCAGGCGCACCGCGTACCACGCCCGCTTCAGGGCCATCACCCCGCCGTCCCGCTCCAGGGCATCCCGGGCTCCGATGAGGAGGCGCTGAGCTCGCTCCGTCTCCTGGGTATACGAGCCATCGTCCTGGATTCTTCGAAGCTGGTCTTCGGCTTCGGTGATGAGCTCCGCCGCCAGGACCCCCGGGGTCACCGACTGGAGACCGTCGGCGCCTGCCATGAGGTGCTCCAGCGTCGCCTCGATGTTCCCGGCATCCAGCGCCGTCCGGGCTCGGTCCCGCTCCTGGCGAGCCGACGCCAGGGCCGGACTGAAGTGTGTGGGAAAGTCCTCTCCAAGAAGGTGATCGACGCCGGCCAGGGTCCGTTCCAGCTCCGAAACGGCCGACTCCAGCTCATGGGCCGTCACCGGGTCCGCCAGGAGCGATGCCACCGCCCTGCGGAGCTCCCCGCGGATACGCTCCGCCTCCGGCCCGGACTTCTCCCACGAGCGCTTCCACTGGGCCACCGGCTCGTCCAGGGCCATCCCGCGACCCCACTTGTCCACCGCATCAGGGAGGGTGACGAGCTGGGTCTGGAACTGAAGGGAGGGGACCGTTTCGTCGGTATCCATGCTCACCGGGTCGGTGAGCGTCAGATCACCACACCCGGCCAGGAGGCATCCGGCCAGGAGAGCGATCCCGAGGGTGGCGCCGCGAATCGTAGTCGGAGTCGGAGGGACGGCTGGGGTCACGTGGGGACGGGGCTCCATTTGGCTGATGGTTCCTGGGGTGCAGTGCAGGCGATGCCGCATCGACACCACCCAACCTATGGCTCCACCCGGGGGGCTCGCCAGTCCGATACACGCACACGCCCGAACGGGGTCCAAGCCTGCCCCGGAGCTCCTGTTCGGACCCCACCGGCGCCCTTGCTCAAAGTCAGGCGGACCGGTAGCTTGCCGATCGAACGCTTGTACGGTTCCGGTCGGTTGTGTGACCTTCCCGGAGTCCCCGCACGTACGAACCCATCCCCTGAAGGAGCCTGCACTGGTGGGCGATCGTCCGAGCTACGACCGGAAGCTGCTGCAAATCCTGCGGGACGCCGCCGGCGTCTTCGCCGAAAAGGGCTACCACCGAGCCAGCATCCGCGACATCTCCGCCGCCACCGACGTCAGCCTTTCCGGACTCTACTATTATTTCAGCAGCAAGGAAGAGCTCCTCTTCCTTGTCCAGAACCACTGCTTCGGAACCCTCCTGGCACGTCTGGAGGAAGATCTGGGCCAGACGACGGACCCGGCAGCTCGACTCCGGATCGTGGTTCGGAACCACCTCCACTTCTTCCTGGACAACATGGAGGAGATGAAGGTGCTGTCCCACGAGGCGGATGTCCTCACCGGGAAGTACCGGGAGACGATTCAGCGTCGGAAGCGGAGCTATGCCGACACGGTTCACGGCATCCTGAGCGAACTGCGCCCCGCCGACGGGCCGGACCTGCGGACCGCGACCTTCGCCCTCTTCGGAATGATGAACTGGATCTATACCTGGTACAATCCGGACCGGGACCTCAGGGCGGAGGAGATGGAAGAAGAGCTTCTTCACCTCTTCCTGAACGGGTTTCTGGCACCGCGAAACAGAAGGAGCGACGGGGAAGGAGGAGACAGCGCGCCGATGGAGCATTCCTCCATCTGGCGGTCGGGCTGACCCCTGCCTGCCGGATCGAGCGAACACCACCACACGAACTCGAACACCACATCACACCAAGCAAAGGAAGCAACGATGGCAGACAAGAAGCTGGTTCACTACGAGGAGAAGGGCGGGGTGGCGATCCTCACCCTGGACGATCCACCGGCAAACACCTACACCCACGACATGATGCGGGACCTGGACGAAGGGATCCTGAAGGCCCGAATGGCCGATGACGTGGAGGTGATCGTGTTGTCCGGAGCCGGCGAGAAGTTCTTCAGCGCCGGAGCGAACATCCAGATGCTCTCGGAGGTGACCACCGGCTTCAAGTACTGCTTCTGCCTGCACGCCAACGAGACCCTCCTCCGGTTGGAGCACACCCCGAAGCTCACCATCGCCGCGCTGAACGGACACACGGTGGGTGGTGGCCTGGAGATCGCCATGGCCTGCGACATGATCATCGCCCGGAGCGACGCCGGAAAGATCGGGCTGCCGGAGGTGAACCTGGGGGTCCTGCCCGGGACCGGGGGGACTCAGCGGCTGGCCCGCCTGGTCGGAAAGGCCCGGGCCATCGAGCTCATGGTTACCGGCGACACCTTCGGGTTCGAGAAGGCCGTGGAGCTGGGGATCGTGAACCGGACCATCTCCACCGAGAGCCACGAGGACTTCATGGCCCAGGTCATGGAGTTCGCCGACTCCTTCACCACTCCGAACAGGGCCACCAAGGCGGTGGGCCACATCAAGCGGGCGGTGCAGTCCGGGGCCATGCTCCCCCTGGAGCAGGGCCTGTCGCTGGAGCGGGAGCTGCAGCAGCAGCTCTTCGCCTCGGAAGACGCCGGGGAGGGCCTCGCCGCCTACGTGTAGAAGCGGAAGGCCCAGTTCAAGGGGAAGTGAGCCCACGCCATGAACCACGAGATCCGCAATCGACTCTGGATCCACAACGAGTGGGCCGACGCCGAGTCCGGCGACACCTTCTCCACCCTGAACCCGGCCACCGGTGAGGAGATCACCCGGGTGGCCGCCGGCGGGGCGGAGGATGTGGACCGGGCGGTGGCGTCGGCCCGGGAGGCCTTCCGCTCGAAGGAGTGGCGGCGGATGGACGCCCACCAGCGCGCCGCTCTCATCTGGCGCCTGGCCGACCTCATCGAGGAGCACGCCGACGAGCTGGGCACCCTCGAGACCCGAGACAACGGAAAGCCCTACTTCGAGTCCCGGAAGATCGACATCCCCACGGTGGTGCAGAACTTCCGGTACTTCGCCGGGATGGCTGACAAGATCCACGGCGAGACGATTCCTGTCTCCGGGCCCTTCCTGAACTATACCCTGAGGGAGCCCCTGGGGGTGGTGGGCTGCATCGTCCCCTGGAACTTCCCCCTGAACATCGCCTCGTGGAAGGTGGCGCCGGCGCTGGCGTGCGGAAATACTGTGGTGCTGAAACCCGCAGAGGAGACTCCCCTCACCGCTCTTCGGCTGGGCGAGCTGGCCGCCGAAGCCGGATTTCCCCCGGGGGTGCTGAACGTGGTGCCCGGCTACGGGGACCAGGCCGGAGCGGCGCTGGTCCGGCATCCGGACGTGGCCGCCATCGCCTTCACCGGTTCCACCGAGACCGGGAAGATCGTCATGCGCGAAGCGGCAGAAACCGTCAAGCGGGTCTTTCTCGAGTTGGGCGGAAAGTCCCCGAACGTGATCTTCGCCGATGCCAACCTGGAGGCCGCAGTACGGGGCGCCACCAGCGGGATCTTCTATGGGAAGGGCGAGGTGTGCGCCGCCGGCTCCCGAATCCTGGTGGAACGGTCCATCTACGACGAGTTCCTGGAGGGCATGGAGGGCCGGACGAAGAAGATGACGGTGGGCGACCCCATGGACTCGGGGACCCGCCTGGGCGCCATCGTGAGCGAGACCCAGCTGGAGCGGGTCCTGAGCTACATCCAGGTGGGCCGGGACGAAGGCGCCCGCCTGGTCACTGGCGGGGAGCGCCGGGAGGTGGACGGCCGGGGCTTCTTCGTGGAGGCCACCGTCTTCGCCGACGTGGAGCCGGAGATGACCATCGCCCAGGAGGAGATCTTCGGGCCGGTGGCGGCTGTGCTCCCCTTCGACGACTTCGACGATGCCGTGGACCGGGCCAACCGGACCATCTACGGCCTGGCCGCCGGAATCTGGACCCGGGACGTGGGAAAGGCCCACCGGCTGGCCCAGGAGATCGACGCCGGCACCGTCTGGGTGAACACCTACAACCGCTACGATGCCGCCAGCCCCTTCGGCGGCTACAAGGCCAGCGGCTTCGGCCGCGACCTGGGGCTCAAGGCGACGCTAGAAAAGTACACCCAGGAGAAGAGCGTGTGGGTGGCGCTGGATTGATGCCAGCCGGGCAGCTCACCTTCCCGGCATCCACCCCACCAGCGCATCCAGCCGGGCCCGGGCCGACAGATAGGCGTGGACGGCCTCGGCGTAGTTCACCTCGCTCTGCCGGAGAGCCACCTCGGCGTCGGTGAGCTCGAGCTGGCTGGCGAGCCCCTGGTCGAACTGGGCCCGGATGATCTGGTAGCCGCGCCGGGCCTGCTCCACCGCTCCGGCCTGCCCCCGACTCCGGGCCCGGGCCTCCTCCACCCGCTCCACCATGGTCCGGACCTGGGCATCGGTGCGCTCGGTGAGAAGCTCCCGGCGGGTCTCGGCCCTCCGGAGCTGCACCCGGGCCTGATCCACCCGGGCTCCGCGCTGGAAGCCGGTGAAGATGGGGATGCTGATCTGTAGCCCCACCGTGCGCCCGTACCCTCGCTGCCCGCTCTCGCCGAAGAAGTCCAGCCGTCCGTCCTGCTGGGCCTGCACGTCGTAGTTGGCGAAGAGTGACAGGCGGGGAAGCCGGTCGGCTCGTTCCGCCCTGAGCTGGGCCCGATGTCGCTGGCCGTCCAGCTCGGCCTGCCGGAGGGCGGAGCGGCCCTCCCGGGCTTCCTGCAGGAGCTCGGACTCCGGGATCGCCATGGGGTCGGGCCCCATGAACTCCAGGATCGCCCGGTTCTCCGGGGTGTTGGCCCCAGGCTCGTCCAGCTTCATCTCGGCCAGCGAGCCCACCGGTCGCAGCTCGTCGGCCAGCGCCTCTCCCCCCATGGCCACCGCCAGCTCCCGGGCCGCCTCGCGCTGGGCGTTCCGGGCCCGGCTCACGGCCGGCTCCAGGTTGGCCGCCTCCACCTCCAGCCGGAGGACGTCGTACTCGGAGGCCAGGCCTTCATCGCGCAGGACTCGGGTCTCTGCCAGGGAGGTCCGGACCCGCTCCAGGGAGTTCTGCATGAGGCGCTCCTCCTCCCGAGCCAGGAGGAGGTCGTAGTAGAGGGTGCGCACCCCGGTGATCACCTCGTGCTCCCGCTCCCGGAGACGCTCCTCCTGCAGGTCCACCAGGCGCGTCGCCACGCCCAGCCCCGCCATGGCCCGGGCCTGAAGGATCGGCTGCTCCAGGACCAGCCCGGAGGTCCACACGTTGTCGGCTCCGAACCGGATGCGGGTCAGATCGTCCAGGGGGGCATCGGGATCGAAGAGGATGGTGGGGAGGAAGGTGGACGGGGGCGTCACGTTCCGGGTGTAGCGCAGGGAGAAGTCCAGGCGGGGATAGAGGAAGCTCCGGGCCTCGGAGAGCTGGCCCTGGGCCGCCTGGAACTCCAGGCGGGCGTCCCGGATCTCCCGGCTGTCGGCCAGGGCGCTCCGGACCGCCTCCTCGAGGCTGACGCTGCGCTCCTGGGCGTGGACGGCCGCGGGCGCCCAGACGACCAGAGCGCAGGCGAGGATGAGCCCCCGGCACCGTTCAGCTCCACAGTTCATCGCCAACGTCGAAATCATCATCATCGTTCCTCCACTCGGTCGCCGTCGGTGACCCGGTCGCCCGGGTACAGGATGACCCGGTCCCCGGGTTCCAGCCCCGAGAGGATCTGGGCCTCCACATCGCTTCGCTCTCCCACCTCCACGGACACGCGCTGGGCCCGGCCGCCCTCCACCCGGAAGGCGAACCACACCCCGTCGTGGCGGAAAACCGCGCTGGCCGGGGCCACCACGGTGTTCTCCTCCTCCCACACCACGATCCGGGCCTCCACCCGGTAGCCGTCTCCCAGGGACGCCCACTCCTGGCGATCGTCGGTCAGGTCGAGAATCACGTTGACCCGCTGCTCCTCGATCCCCAGGGCGGAGACCCGGGTGAAGGCGGAAGGCTCCACCGTGCGGACCCGGGCGGCAAGGACCCGGTCCCCTCCCCAGCGCTCGATCTCGGCCACCGCCCCGGGGCGAACCCGAACGGCGTCGGCGGAAAGCAGGTCCACCACCAGCTCCAGGTTGCCTACGTCCCCCACCTCCAGGAGGGGCGCGCCGGGCTGCACCACCGCCTCGCTCTCCTGCATGACCCGGAGCACCCTCCCTTGAACGGGCGAAAGGATGGGCACCACGTCGGCCTCCGCTCCGCCGCCGTCGCGCTGGAGGAGGAGCCGGGCATTCTCCACCTCCTGCTCGGCCACCTGCACGCCGAAGCGGGCTGAGCGGTGCTCCGCCTCCCGGGCCCGGAGACCGGCCCGGGCCCGCTCCACCGCCGAAGCCGATCCACCGGCCTGGTCCATGAGCACCTCCTGACGTCGGAGCTCCTCCCGGGCGTCCACCAGACCGGCCTCGGCCACCTCCTCCATGGCGCGAGCTCGCTCGAGCTGGGCGCGGGCGGCCTCGAGACGAGTGCGAGCCTGGGCCTGACTCCGGTCATCCAGGAGAGGAGATGGCTGGGAACGTAACCGGGTCAGCTCCTGGCCCGCCTCCACCTGGTCACCGGGGCGCCACTGGACTCGGGTGAGGGTCCCGGAGACCGGTGCCGAGACCACGTAGCGGTCCTGGAGCCGGGCCCGTCCGTCTTCCTCCACCGTGACCCGCATGGTGGCCCTATCCACCGTGCCCAGGTCCACCTCCACCGGACTGGGACGGAAGGCCAGGACGAGGCCGACCACCACCACCAGGCCCACGACGCCCAGGAGCGCGATCTGGGCCCAGCGAGGGAGTTCCCGTGATTTCTTCTCTTGTTCCGACATGTCGATTCTCTCTTGATGAAGGGGGCCCGGCTCACTCCCGGGTCTTCAGCACGCCGATGAGGTCCAGGTGGTCCAACCGACGCCGAACCAGCAGGGCGCTTACAAGGGCAGCCGCCAGGACCACGATGGCGGCGTATGCATAGGTCTGGGGCGATACCATGAGGGGAAACCGATACTCCTCCGGGTCCAGCGTAGCAGCCAGGAGCCCAGACAGGATCCGACCGATGAAGAGCCCGACGGGGATGGCCATGAGCACCTGGATTCCCTGCTCTCCCAGGAGGATTCCGGAGATTTCACCCCGGGTGAAACCCAGGACCCGGAGACTGGCCAGGTCCCGGGCACGGACCGAAAGCGCCACCCGGGCGTTGTTGTAGACCACCCCCACGGCGATGACGGAGCCGAAGATGCTCAGGATCAGGACCAGGGCGCGCTGGGGCTCGGCGGTGAGCTCCTCCAGCCGACCGATCTGGTGCGCCTTTGCCGTGACCTCCTGCACCCGGGGCATCCGGGCCAGCCGAGCCTCGAGCAGCTGGAAGTCATCCCTCTCGATGGTGAGGAGCAGGCTGTTCACCGTGGGCCCTTCCCCCAGGAGCCGGTTCAGGTCGTCCAGCCGCATGTGCCCCTGAAGCCCGAACATCTCGTCGACGGTGCCCGTTACCGGGAGCCGGCGGGTGCCACCCCTCCCTTCCCTGAGCTGAACCTCCACCGAGTCACCGACCTGGATGCCCATGAGGTCAGCCAGCGTCTCGGTCAGGACCAGCCCCCCGGTGGGCATGGCGGCCACGCGCCCCTGTGCATCCATGAGCCGCCGCAGGCGATCGCCCTCCCGGTAGCCGTAGATGGGGATGTCCCGGTAGTGGGCGCCCGACACCAGCCGGACCGACGTCACCCGAAGCCCCTCGGCCCGGCCCACCTCCGGGAGCGCTGCCACCTCCCGCACCGCCCGCTCCGGAGTGGGGCCGATGAGCGACACGCTCACGTCTTCCTGCATGGCCATCTGATAGTGGCGATCCAGGATCAGGTCGAAGGCGTCGGACGAGAACCGGCCCACCACGATGATCCCCACCGCCAGGGCGATCCCGAAGCTGGAGAGTGCCGTCCGCAGCTTCCTGCGTCCCAGCTCCCGGAGGATCATCCGTCCGGACGATCCGAAGAGGTCGCCCACCCCGAACCGCTCCAGGAGGGTGGGGCGGTAGCTGGCCGGCGGCTCGGGATGCATGGCCTCCGCCGGCGCCAGCCGGAGGATGCCCCGGAGGGTGCCGAAGGCGCCCAGGACCCCGAAGACCGCGGCGACCAGAACCGCCGGCACCGCGATGGCCAACGGCACCGAGTACTCCAGGAGGGGAAGCCGGAAGAACTCGGTGAAGAATCCGGTGAGGCCGCGCCCCATCCAGGCGCCCAGCGCAAGTCCCAGCCCCGTGCCCAGTAGGACTACCACCAGCGCCATCTTCACGTAGTAGCCCCCGATCTCCCGGTCCCGATACCCCAGGGCCTTGAGGGCCGCGATCTCCCCCCGCTGCAGCTTCACCAGTCGCGAGAGCACCACGTTCAGGAGGAAGGCGGCAACCCCCAGGAAGAGGATCGGCACGAACCCGGAGAGGGCCTGGAGCTGATCCATCCGCATTTCAAGAAAGAAGTTGGATCGCTGCAGGTCGCGCCCCACGGCGCCCCGGCCTCCGTACGGCTCCAGGATCCGGTCCGTCTCGGCCAGCACCGCTTCCTCCACCGCCCCGGGGGCCAGGCGGAGGACCACATCGTTGAAGGCGCCCTCCATCTGGAAGGCCGGCGCCACCGCCTGCCGGTCCATCCAGAGTACGGCGAAGCGCTCGTCGTCGGGGATGGGGTCGGTGCCGGGAGGGGCGGGATACACGTACTCCGGCGCTGCGGCGAGCCCTGTGATTCGAACCTGCCGGAGGTTGCCCTCCATGACCACCGGGAGGGTGTCACCGACTGCGATCCCTGCCCGTTCGGCGAAGGTCTCGATGAGGAGGGCCTCGTCGGCGCGGCCGGGCTCTACCATGCGGCCGTCCATGAGAAAGACCCCGTTCAGAGGCGGGTCGCCCCCGGGAGGCAGCCCCACCACCTGGCCGATGGGCGGTTGTTGGCGCCCGGTGCCGGGCTCCCCGGCGGTCTCGGCCCGGGCCGACGCCAGGGGGATCCGCACCGGCGCCACCAGGCGCGGGTAGACCAGGGTCACGCCAGCGATGTTGGCCAGGCGGTCCGCCACCCGATCCGGCGCCCGCTCCAGACCCACGAACACGTCCCCGAACCGATACTCCTCGTAGTACGTGTCCCGGGTCTGCTCCAGCGACTGCCACGTGGCCTGCAGGGCCACGAACGCGGCGATCCCCGCCGCCACCACCAGCCCGATGGTGGCCAGCTGGGCCCATCGCTCCCGGAGGTCCCGGAGGAGCTTCCGGTTCAGCGTGGAGAGCGGCATCACCAGCGGATGTCGGAGGCCGGCGTGGGGCTCTCGTTCGTTCGCTCCTCCTCCACCTGCCCGTCGTGGAGAACCACCACACGGCCGGCCATCTCCGCAATGGGAGCGTTGTGGGTGATCACCGCGGTGGCGGTGCCCAGCTCCTGGTTCACCCGCTCGATCACCTCCAGGACCACCACCCCCGACCGGTAGTCCAGCGCGCCGGTGGGCTCGTCGCAGAGAAGGAGCTCTGGCCGCTTCGCGATGGCCCGGGCCACCGCCACCCGCTGCTGCTCACCGCCGGAAAGCTGCGAGGGGAAGTGGTCGAGCCGGTGCTCCAGCCCCACCATCTCCAGCGCCTCGGCCGGCGAGAGGGGATCGCGAGCGATTTCAGTGACCAGGCCGACGTTCTCTCGGGCCGTGAGCGAGGGCATGAGGTTGTAGAACTGGAAGACGAATCCCACGTGCCTGCGCCGGAACTCGGTGAGCTGGCGGTCGGTGGCCCGGGACAGGTCCTGGTCCCGGAAGTGCACGGTCCCCGAAGTGGGACGATCCAACCCACCCAGGATGTTCATGAGGGTCGATTTGCCACTTCCGGACGCACCCACCAGGACGAGGAACTCGCTCTCGTGGAGGGCGAAATCCACGCCCCGGAGCGCGTGCACGTCCACCTCGCCCATCCGGTAGGTGCGCGTCACATCGCGGGCTTCGAGGACTGCCTGGCTCATGGATCTGATCCCGGGTTGGTGTGTGAAGGCGTGTCCAGGTGAGGGGATGCGGGCGATCCGTCGCCCTCGCGGTCGGCACCCTCCGGCTCGCCTCGAGGTGCAGGAAGCGGACCAGGCGCGGGAGGCGGCGAGGCGGCCCCGTCCACTCCGGCCCCCCGCATGGCGAACTCCACCATGTGGCGAAGGTACGCCTCCCGGCCCTCCTCCGTGTGGGGATCGATGGGAAGAAGGCCCGGAGGCGCCCGGCGGGTGAGAAGCATGAAGTACACGGGCTGGGCCATGAGGCTCATGACGAAGAGCAGCGGCGGGCCAGGCCGGACGAGCCCTTCCTCCTGTCCCTCGGCCACGATCCGGAGGAGCTCCGTGGAGATGGGGGCCAGGGTCTCGGCCAACTCCGGAAGCCACTCGCTGTGATAGAGACGGACCTCCACCATGAGGCGGGCCTGGTCCGGGTTCTCCCAGAGGTGCTCGAAGACGGTGCGGATGAGTCGTTCCAGGCGCTGTTCGACGGGCCCTCCCTCTTGCCCCATCCTGACGAGGCGTTCCTGGAGCGGCGCCAGAACCGCCCGGATCACCTCCTTGTACAGCGCTTCCTTCGAGCCGAAGTGATAGGTCACCGCCCCCAGGTTCGTCCCGGCCGCCGAGGTGATGGTCCGGATGGACGTCCCCTCGTACCCCCGTTCGCCGAAGAGCCGGCGCGCCGCGGCGATGAGGCGAGTTTGGGTGTCGGTGGCGGAGTCGGTGTCGGGCGGACCGGAGGGAGGATCCCCGAACGGGCCGTGAGACGGCTCAGGGGGGTTCGGTTCCGGGAGATCGAGACCCTCCTTCCCCTTTTCTTCTTCATCCATTCCCTGCCCCCCCAGGCCGCTTCGCATGATTCATACGTTCGTATCACACTGTAACAAACGTTTCACGATGAAACAAGCCCTGGCCCGACGCTGCCCCCGCAAAGCACGAAGGGTCCGGCGAGCAGACAGCCCGCCGGACCCTTCCTGTCCGCTACACTGGATCAGCGTAGCATGTCACCTCGAACGGTCAATCAGTCACCGTCACACGGAGACCGGGCGTGGTCCAGTCCGCATGGTCGTCGTGCCAGAAGTGGATGAGGATCCGGGTCTCACCCACGGCTTCGCCCTCGATGTCCAGATGGTC
>PWLA01000352.1 GCA_003559555.1 Gemmatimonadota bacterium
ATCGGTCATGGCGCTCGGTTCTTTTCGGAGGAGTGGGAGGCATCGGTCATGGCGTTCGGTTCCTTTCGGAGGAGTGGGAGGCATCGGTCATGGCGTTCGGTTCCTTTCGGAGGAGTGGGAGGCGAGGTGAGCCCCAACGAGTTGTTGCGCAGGACCAGATCCACCTGAAGGTTCTCGTGGCCCGGGATCGCGTCGCGGAGCTCCCCCCCTTCTTTTGTCATGCAATGGATGCAAGTGATGGGTGTCGGGGCCCAACGGCCTGATCCCACGGTGCCCATAACGGAGGACTCCAGGGTCTGGAGATGGGGCGAAGCCATTCGGGTACCGAGCTCAACGACTCAGGTTGGAGGCGTTCTGGGAGCGGTCGAAGCCACGATTCGCTCGTGATGCGCCATCACCCGGTCCAGCATCGGCTTGACCTCATCCACCTGGATGACGATCAGGTCGCCGGATTCCACGACCTCGAAGGCCCGGTCGATGGCCTCCAACGGATCCAGGACGACCTCGACCCGGTCCGCAGAACAGCCCTGGTCGATCGCGCCCTGGCGCACGAGGCGTGCGGTGTCCCCGGGCTCCCGATCGCGAGGGTCCACATCGGCGACGATGATCTGATCGTAGACGGCGGCGAGGGCAGCGCCCAGTTCCTTCACGTTCTCGTCCAGTCGCGTCCCGGTCCCATGCGCGACCACGATCTTGCGGCCCTTGGTCAGGAGGGGGAGTGACCTCCCCAGCGCCCGCACCGCCGGCACGTTGTGGCCGTAGTCGATGACGACCTTGAAGCTCACGAAGTCGATCATGTTCATTCGCCCCGGATTCTGACCGGGGGTTGGGTGGAAGGTGCTGATTCCGCTGCGAATTCGGGACACTGGAAGCCCGAGTCCGTAGAGGGCCGCCACCGCGGCCAGCACGTTCGCGACGTTGAAGAGCGCCGCACCGTGCAGCGAGACGGGGGCGGCCGCTGCGGCCATCACCTGGACCGGCGGTTCGGTCGAAAGGATCACTACCCTCCCCTTCCGCAGCACCACTGCAGTCCCACCCTGAGCCACGTGGTCCAGGACCACAGGGTTCTCGGCCTGGAGCGAGAAGTATATCACTCGCCCTCCCGCGCGATCTCGGAGACCCACGACGGTGGGATCGTCGGCGTTGAGGACCGAAACGCCGTCGTCTCGGACCACCTCGATGACGGTGGACTTGACGAGGGCCAGCTCCTCGATGTCGTCCACCCCGTCCAACCCGATGTGGTCATCGTCGACGTTTAGCAGCACCCCGGCATGGCAGTCGGGGAATCCCAGCCCTCGCCGGATGATCCCACCCCGGGAGGCCTCCAGGACGGCGTGGTCGATCGTCGGGTCGCTGAGTACGGCCCTGGAACCCGCAGGGCCCGCGTAGTCTCCGGAGAGGATCTCCGTACCGTCGATCTGGACGCCTGTGGTGGAGGCGAGTCCGACGACGCTCCCGCCGTACTTCAGGGTGTGGGCCAGGAGCTTGGCGGTGGTGGTCTTTCCGTTGGTGCCGGTGACGGCGATGATGGGAACGTCGAAGTCTCGCTCGAGCGGAAACAGCATCTCGACGAACTGAGCTGCCACATTTCGCTCCCGGCCCTCGGTGGGCTGCAGGTGCATCCGGAACCCCGGCGCCGCGTTGACCTCGACGACGCCGGCGGATCCGTGGCTGAGCGGCTCAGAGAGCCCGTGGGCCACGATGTCGATCCCGACGCAATCCAACCCCACGAGGCGGGCGATGCGCTCGCAGCTCAGCCGGACGTCGGGGTGGACCTCGTCCGTGACATCGCGCGCGCTCCCGCCGGTGCTGAGGTTGGCCGTGGTCTTCAGGTAGAGCCGCTCCCCCGCGGCGAGGACGTCGTCGAGCTCATAGCCCGCGAGGGTCAGGAGCCGGTGCGTCATCTCGTCAACGATGATCTCGGTCAGAACCCGTTCGTGCCCGATTCCCCGGTCCGGATCAGCATTGACCCGATCGATGAGCTCGCGGATCGAAGCAGCGCCGTCGCCCACCACGTACGCCGGCTCCCGGAGCGCTGCGGCGACGAATCGTCCATCGATGACGAGGACCCGGAAGTCCCTGCCTTCGAGGGTCTTCTCAACGATGATCTCGGGATGGACCCGGAGCGCGGAAGCGACGGCGACCTCCAACTCGGCCGGGCCGGATACGTGGGCCGAGATTCCCTTCCCATGATTTCCCACTTCCGGCTTCACGGCGACGGGGTAGCCGATGTCCGCCGCCGCCCGGGCGGCCTCCTCCAGGCTCTCCACGATCGTCCCCTCAGCCACAGGGATGCCGGCCTCCTCGAGGAGCCGCTTGGTCCTGAACTTCTCATCGGCGATCTCGACACCGAGGGCGCTCGTCCGATCGGTCATCGTCGCCTGGATTCTCCGCTGGCGGGCCCCGTACCCGAGCTGGACGAAGCTGGCGTCGTTCAGCCTCAGGGCCGGGATGCCGCGACGCTCCGCCTCGTCCACGATGCTCTGCGTGGACGGCCCGAGCCGGTCCGCCTCCCGGAGCTCCTTCAACCGGGCGACCACCGCTTCCACGTCGAACAGGCGCTCCGCCACAACGGCTTCCACCAGGGCGACGGCTTCTCCCCCCGCCATCAGCCCCGCCGACTCCACACGGTAGCGGTAGGCCACCTTGTAGACCCCGTCCTGGTTGGTGCTCATGGTCTTTCCGAACCCCACCTCCATCCCGGCCAGACACTGGAGCTCGAGGGCCACATGCTCGACGATGTGGGCGGCCCAGGTGCCCCGGTGGAGCCGCTGGATGAAACCGCCCGGCTCGCCCACCGAACAGCGATGGCTGTACAGAGACGGCAGGAGGGCGACCAGGCGGTCAGGGAACCCCGGGATCTCGTCCGAAGGGAGCGACTCGAGTTCGCCGATATCCAGCAGAAGAAAGATGGCGGGGTGGCGGCTGTAGCGGTTTGGACCTCTCAGGGCGCGGTGCTCGAGGATCCTCATGACTGCGCCTCCATGGTCTGTCCGTGCCAGGCCATGCCGTGCCGGGAGCCGCCTGCGAACCCGCCGCGGCTGATGACGATGAGGCCCACGTCCACCTTGACGGCAAGGAGATCCAGGGCCCACTCCACGACCTGGCCCGGGGTGCGGCCGCCTTCGAGTTCGCAATAGGCGCGGTAGGCGAGCAGGGCTCGGGCGATGTACTCGCCGTCCCCGGTGGCGGCGACGGCACCGTGCTCTCCCACGTACAACCCGCACCCGGGAAGCGGGACATCCCCGACCCGACCTCGCAGAACCGTGGTCGTGCCACCGGAGCTCAGGGCTCCGGCGAAGCCTTCACCGTCCCAGGTGACGCTTCCCACCGTGTCACTGCCCAGGGCTTCGCGGAGCGGGGTCTCGAAGTTCCAGGCTCGCTCGAGGTCCTCCCTGGTCCACTCGCCAAGCCCGACGGAGGCAGCTGTGACTTCTTCCAGGCGGTCCCTGGCACCCTGGGTGGTGGGATCAAAATCCCCGAAACCACGACGCCGGGCGAAGGTCCTGGCGCCGTCGCCCACCAGCAGGATGTGGGGAGTCGACAGCACGAGGTGAGCGACCTCGACCGGGTTCTTCACCCGCTCGATTGCGGCCACCGCACCGAACTCTCCACCTGCCGTCATACAGGAAGCATCCATTTGGATTGTCTCCCCGTCGAGTCGGAGATTCGAGCCCGTGCCTGCGTTGAAGCGCGGGTCGTCTTCCAGCGATCGGGTGGCGGTGACCGCACCGGCCAGGGCCCCCAGCCCGTCCCGGATCGATTCCAGACCCCGCGTACAGGCCAGGGTTGGACCGTCTACATGTGCCGGATTGGAGGCGGATCCGGCATGACATACGATGGCAGGGGCTGGTTTCGGCATGGCTTCCGCTATGATTGTGACCCGTTGGCACCCTCGGGTTCGAGACCGAGCAGCCAACAGTTTTCCCTTGCGGGAGTTGAAATGTCCAAACCTCGCCCACGCTTCCTCATCCCCATCGGCGGCAATGAGAGGCGGTCGATCGACTCGGACATCTTTCGGATGATGGTCGAGCTGGCCGGGGGCCCGCGTGCCCGGATCGTCGTCATCCCGACGGCGAGCGAAGCTCCCGGCGAACGGGCACGGGACTACGAGGCGCTGTTCTCGACCTTCGGCCCAGATTCCATCGAGACGGTGCACATCGGTGAGCGCCCGGATGCGGCCTCCCCGGACCTCATCCGGGTCACCCGCGAAGCGACCCTGTTCATGTTCGCAGGCGGTGACCAACTCCGGCTCTCCTCCCTGATCGGAGGAACCCCTCTTCACACGGCCCTCCTGGAAAGATACCAGAAGGGCGGATGCGTGGTGGCCGGGACCTCGGCAGGTGCGGCCGTGCTCCCGGAGGCCATGATCTTCCAGAACAACCGGTTCCAGCTCTACCGGAAGGGGGGCATCGAAATGACCAAGGGCCTCGGGCTCATCGGAGATACCATCTTCGACACCCATTTCGTCCGGCGCTCACGAATCTCCCGACTGGTGCACGCGGTCGCCACGAACCCAGCCGTGCTGGGACTCGGTCTCGAGGAAGACACGGGTCTCCTGATCGAGAACGAACGGACTGCCACCGTCCTCGGCACCGGAACGGTCATCGTGGTGGACGGGCGATCGATTGAGATCAACCACATCGGCTACGCCGAAAACCGCGAGCCATTCGCCCTCACCAACGTGGTCTACTCCGTCCTCACGCCGGGAGTGATCTACGACCTCCAGAGTCGTAGTGTGATCGACCCGGGACCAACCGGCCCCGCGCAGAGCATCGTGCCCCAGGGACTGGGAGAGCGCAGACGGCCGAAGGGCGACGTCTGACGCCGTGATGTCAAACGCCCTGCTCGTGGTCCTGGAGACCCCGGGGCCGGAAGCTTCGAGAGTGTAGCCGTCCCCGGCCCTGTCGATGGAGAGATCGTCGAAGGTGGCGATCCCGTTGACGGCGTTCCGGGTGGTGGTGCCGGAGAGGGTCCCGTTACCCGGGTTGTTCGCAATCGAGACGGTCAATGGCCGGGAGTTCCTGATGAGGTTCCCGCGCTCGTCCTCGAGCCGAAGGGTGACCCCGGGCGACATCGTGGCGCCTGCCTGGGTGTCTGAGGGCTGGACCGCGAACACGACGCGGTCGCCCGACACCCCGATGATATCGAACGCCTGGCTCTCGATGTCGGAGAACCCGGCGGCAGAGGCTTCGAGGGTATAGCCGTCCCCGGCCCTGTCGATGGAGAGGTCGTCGAAGGTGGCGATCCCGTTGACGGC
>PWLA01000199.1 GCA_003559555.1 Gemmatimonadota bacterium
GGGCCGCTGGTGGCAGATCAGCTCGATCTCGGTGGCCAGGGCGGACTTGATCTCTTCAAGGGGGACCTCCTCCCGGAGGAGGCCCATGAGGTGATCGATCTTTGTCCGGATGTCCGGTTCCAGCATCCGGTCCTCTTCCGTCTCGCCGGAAAAGAGGAGCCCCAGGCTGTTGACCAGGACATCCCGGAGAAACTCCCGGGCTTTCTCCCGTGTCAGGGCGGGGTTCGCGACCTCTCCCCGGGCGATGGCCGCCAGTCGGAGCTCGCTCAGGATCTCCATCAGGGTGGTCTGGCCTCCGGCCTTCAGCGTGCCGGCCACCAGGGCCGGCACCAGGCGGTCGGGGTGTTCCCAGGGCCCGTCGCGAAAGATCCCGCCTGCCACCAGCGCCGGCATGTGGCCCAGGATGAAGTCGAGGCCTTCCCGGCTGTCGGTGAGCACGTCCACCTGGCTCAGCAGTCGGAGCACATGCTGGGGTCGGGTGAGGGCCGAACCCTCGGACAGGGCTTCGACGGTCTCGGAGAAGCCCTGGATGATGTTGGGGGGGAGTGGCGATTCGGTGCGTGTCATCGGGGCCGGGGCGCTACGCAAAGAAGTCCACGTCCTGGTAGTGTACGAGAAGCTCCTTCATTCGCACCGGGTCGGACCCCCGAAAGAAGATCGTCCCGTAGTGGTTCCCGAACCCTTCGCGGCCCTCGGGGACCTTGTGTTCCGAGGGAGGCACCAGAGTGTGGCTTTCGAAGAACGGATGCTCCTTGAGCTCGTCGGGCACCTGGAGGCTGGTGATCCGACCGGGCTTCGGATACACCATGACGCATCCGGCGTAGGATTCGGGCTCCGGAGTCGTTTTGGGAAAGAAGCGCTCCAGCTCCTCCTCGGAGGTGCCCGGGTCGCTGCACATGACCAGGGCCTGGTAGGGATCGAACCCGTGCCCCTTTTCGATGAGCTCGAATATGTGCCCGCCGGGAATCCGGCAGGCCACCTCGCCGAAGCTCAGGGTGTCGTCGTCGGTGAGGAACCATTCGGGGTGAATCATGCCGTACTCGATCCCGAAGGCCTTCACCAGTCGCTCGGTGGCGTCGCGGATCCGGCCCCTCTCTCCCTCCAGCTCCGGGCTGGGGGGAACGAAGTTGGAATGCCCCAGTTTGACGTATTCCGTGATGTTCATGAAGCGAACCCGGCCCCCGTGAATGAAGGCCTCCACCGAGAACTCCTGACCGGGCAGGTGGCTCTCCACCAGGCAGGGAAAGTCCTCGTCCACGGTCCGCTCGTCGATGGCCGCGTGGTTCTTCAGGAGCTTGTGTCCCACGGTGCCGGCGGCGCTGAAGGGCTTCAGGTGGACCCAGGCGTCGTCCTCGCCCTCGAGCTGGAGCTCGGCCTCGTTCAGGCGGCTCATGAACTGGTGCACCTGGTCCCGGGTGTGCACCTCCTCGAAGAGCCCCACCCGGAAACCGGCCAGAAGGGCCTTCCGCTTCATCATGGCCTTGTTCCGGAAGAGGTACCCCCGGTTCAGGAGGCGGGGATCGTCCCTCAGGAGTGAGTTCACCGCCCCGGCCCACTCCACCGTCTCCTCGTAGAGGGGCACCGCGAAGTCCACGCCGAAGGAATCCAGGAGCTCCTTGAGCTGGAGCGCGTTGGACTTCTCGTTCCAGTCGTTGTAGTTCCAGGCCACGAAGGGAATGTCGTGCTCGGCCGCGTAACCTTCGAAATCGGAGAAGCTCACCACCACGTAGGGGCGTCCGGTCTTCTGGATGCTCTCGATGGCAGGAAGGCTCCACCCGAGGAGGGCGACGGTGTTGAGGCTCATTCAGGCTCCATGTTCAGGGTTCGGATTCAGGCGCACACCCGGAAAGCTCCGGGCCTGCTCCCTGAAACCCCGAAATGGGCTGGAAGGTCAGAACGTCCCGTCGTCGAACAGCGCCCGGTTCCGATCCAGGATCCGCTCCACCACGGCCGGAGTGGAGTCCAGCGACCACTCGCCCCGCTCATTGGAGCCCCCCAGCACGATCCCGTCGCTTCGGGGGAACATGTAGCCTCCGCCCCCGAGGGTGATGTAGTCCACCTCGGGCTGGGGAAGGAGGACCACCAGCTCTCCCTTGATGGGGATCATCTGGTCGTCGCCAAAGAGGGCGCGGCTCCCCAGGCCCGTGCAGTTCACCACCGCGCTCTGGTCCAGGGCCAGGACCTCGTCCAGGTCTCGCATCTCCCGGGTCACGACCCGGCCGCCCCGCAGGAGGAAGTCGTCCATGACGGCCGGCAGAAAGACGTTGGGTTCCACCAGCATGGTGGTGAAGCGGGCGGCGTAGGGGGTGGGAAAGGGATGCTCACCGGGATCCAGCACCTCCTGGTCGAGGAAGAGATCCTCCAGCATCCCGGTGCGGGCCCGGCCGGGGCTCGAGCGGAGGGCGAAGTTCCGGATCCAGCGGACTCCGTAGCGCGGGCCCGCCAGGTCCTGGTAGTACCGATGCGAGATCCGGGCGGCCCGCTCGTACTGCCGCTCAAAGGTCGGGCTGGCCGCGCTGGAGCTGTAGACGCTGAAGGGCGACCACTGACCTCCGCCCACGTTGGAGGTGGTGTGGGGCGGAAGATCCCGGGCGTAGATGGTGGCCTGGAAGCCCCGGTCCTGGAGGAGGCGGGCGGTGGTGAGGCCCATGATGCCGCAGCCCAGGACGGCGAAGTGGCGAGGACCGCCGTTGCGGACCACTTCCTCTGCCAGCTCGGCCGCCAGCTCCGAGCTTCCCCAGGCCAGCGAGATGCCGCCTCCACCGTGGCCGTAGTTGTGGATGACCGTGGTTTCGTCGAAGCGCTCCGTCTGCACCACGAACCCTTCGCTTCGGTAGGGGCGCAGGCCGGCCACCGTGCGGATCACCCGATCCGGCGAGACCCGCACCGGAGCCAGCCGCAGGGGCGCCGGCGTCGGGCCGTCGCGGAGGGGCCGTACCCCGCACCCCGCCCCCAGGAGAAGGCCGGCAGCTGCCGCTCCGCCCCGCCGAAGAAAGGCTCGTCGGTCCATTGACCAGGGTTTCAGGTCAGAACTCGTAACGCAGCCTCAGGAGGGCCATCCGCCCCATCTCCGGCACGCCGGCAAAGCTCCGGTATCCGGTGTCGAAGGCGTTCTGGATGTTGAGCTGGATCGACGCGCCGGGGATCTGGGCGATCTGGTAGCCTGCCGAGAGGTCCACCAGGAAGTGACTGTCCACGCAGGGCTCGGCGAAGACCCCGGGGTTGTCGACGATACACTGGTTGGCCACATACACCGCCGAGAGTACCGGAAACTCGTTGTTGTAGCGGGTCCGGACCTGTGCGTTCCAGCCACTTCGCTCGTCCCGATATCCGATGGCGGCAGAGAGCTTGGTGGTGGGTGCGTTCAGGGCGATCTCCTGGCCCTCCTCGGTGACGAAGTGGTCCTTGTCGACCCACGAGCCCGAGAGGTCCAGCCGCCAGCGGTCGTCCAGGAGGACCTGGGCCGAGAGGTCCGTTCCCCAGAGATTCACCTGTCCGAAGTTGCGGTAGGTCACCAGGAAGTCGGAGCGGCCGTCAGCCGTGCTGACCTCGTTGGACGAAAGGACCCCCAGTGGGAGCCCCGCCATTCCCTGGACGATCTGCACGGCAGCCCCCTGGGCCTGCTCCTGTGGAAGTCCCCGCTCCATGAAGTGCTGGGTGAGGCCCGGAACCGCATGAGCGCCAAGACTCTGGGCCTCCAGAAAGAGGAGGGGGGTGGCGATCTGGAGGGGCGAGACGAAGTTCTCGCGCCGGGAGTACCAGAGGTCGGCGGCCAGGAGGATCCGGTCGCCCAGGAGCCCCGAGTACCCCAGCTCCCAGGTGGTGGTGTTGGACTCCTCCAGGGGCGGAATGTCGAAGGAGACGTCGTCCGTCAGCGGCGGCGGCGCCTGTCCGGCGGCGGGCGGATTGAGCACGTCGGCGTAGGCGGTGCCTACCTGCCCCTGCGTCGGGGTGAGTTGGGCCATGAAGGCGGCCGTCTGCCCGTCGATGGCGCCCTGCTGCTGGAGGATCCCCACCGCCGCCTGCCACATGAAGGCGGGATCCACTGGAATGAGCTGGTCACGGCCGGCGGGGTTGAAGGGCGAACGCATCCCGGTGAGCGACCCGTCGGCGGTCCGGAAGGTGAAGCCCCGGCCAGCCGATCCCTGGGCCCGGAGACCGTAGCCCAGGCTCGCCAGGGTGGGGTCGGGCATGGGTCCGGCGTTGATGTCAAGGAAGAGGTTCACCGAGCTGGGGGTGGAGAAGGCCCGGTTGTAGGTGGCCCGGAAGCTCTGCTCCTCGGTCAGGTTGTACACCAGGGCGGCCCGGGGCGAAAAGACCGGGTCGGGCAGCTCGGAGTGCCAGTCCATGCGACCGGCGGCCACCAGGCTGAGCTGATCGGTGAGCTCGGTCTCCGACTGGACGTAGACGCCCACCTCGTCGTACTGGTCTTCGTCCTCGTACCGGCCGTGCACGGTGCCTCGGGTCTCCGGCATGGTCCGGAAGTAGTCCAGCCCGTACGTGAAGTCCTGTCGGTCTCCCAGCGCGGTGCCATGCTGGAGCTGCGACACGAAGAGCCGGCTCTCGTCCAGGATGGGCGCGCCGTCCCGGAGGGTGAAGGTCTCGCCGGCGTCGCTGGTGTTGACGTAAGCCTGGGCGAAAAGTCGGTCCCGGTTGAACCGGAGCTGGGCGTACGAGCTGGACCAGTCGCTGGCCTGCGCGGCTCCTACCCCGGTGAGCTCGATGCTGTTGAGGGAGACGGTCCGGCCCAACTGGAAGATGGCGGAGGTTTGCGGGTCGATCCGCCAGTCGGCCCGAACCTCGCCGGACCACCGTTCGATGTCGAAATCCCGTAACCCGATCCGGGTGTCCTCGTCTCCGGCGTCGATGGCCTCCTGTCGGGCCGAGGCTTCCACGGCGTCGGTGAACTCCCATTCGTCGGCCCGCAGGTACTGGCCCGAGACCTTGAGTCCCACGCCCTCGGTGAGGAGGTGCGCGGTGCGGAAGGTGCCCTGGAAGAGGCTTCGCTCCCCGCCGGCCATTGCGATGGTGGTTCCCTGGTCCCGGAGGGGGGACCGGGTGATGAGGTGCAACACCCCGTTCGCCGTATTGGGCCCGTAAAGCGCCGATCCGGGTCCCAGGACCACCTCCATGCGCTCGATGTCCTCGTCGGTGCTGGGGATCAGGTGCATCAGGTTGACCCGCAGCGAGGGCACCCGGGCGATCCGGTTGTCGGTGATCATGTGGAGGGCACCGGAGAAGACATTGTTGAA
>PWLA01000115.1 GCA_003559555.1 Gemmatimonadota bacterium
ACGAAGCCGGCCAGGAGGAGGGCCGCCACGATGCTCATCCCCATGTTCCGGACCACCAGGTCGGTGAAGGAGGCCTCCTCCGAGGCCACCTCGATCGCGAGCTCGGGAAACGCCGTCCGGATCTCGGGGAGCATCGCCTCCACCCGGCGAACCACATCCACGGTGTTCGCGTCCTGTCGTTGGAGGATCTCGAGGGCCACGGCCTCCGTCCCCCGGTGGCGGAAGGAGCTCCTCCGGTCCGCCGTCCCCTCCCGGACCCGGGCCACGTCTCCCACCAGGAGCCGCTGCCCCTCCCGGTGGACCACCGGGATCCGGGCCAGGGCCTCCACGTCTGCGGGGGAGTGATCCACCCGGAGGAGAACCTCCCGGCCCCCGGCCTCGAAGGTGCCTCCGGGCCGGGTGACGTTCCCCTCCCGCAGGGCCCGGACGACGTCGGCGAGCACCAGGCCCGCCTCGTCCAGCGCCTCCCGATCCACCTCCACGTCCACCCGGGCGCGCTCGCCGCCGAAGACGTCCACCGAGGCCACCCCCGGAACTCGCTGGAGCAGGGGGCGGATCCGGTCCTCGGCGATGCGGCGGGCCGCGGCCAGGTCCAGAGTGCCCTCTTCGCCCCGGACCGCCAGGGTGATCACAGGACGGTCGGCGGTGCTGAACTTGAGTACCCTGGGTCGTGCCGAGCCCTCAGGGAGTCGGTCCCGAATCCGATCCACGGCGTTCTGGACGTCCACGGCCACCAGGTCCACGTCCCGACCGTATTCGAACTCGGCGGTGACCACCGAGAGCCCGTCCTGGGAGAGGGAGCTGACCCGGGCGATGCCGTCCAGGGTGGCCACCACCTCCTCGATGGGCTCGGAGAGATCCACGGCCACGTCCAGGGCCGCCGCCCCGGGGTGGGCCGTCACGATGTTCACCAGGGGCGGCGCCGTGTCCGGGAAGAGGGAGATGGGAAGCCGGAACCAGGCCAGAGTGCCGAAGACGACCACGGCGATGGAGACCGCCCAGACCGCGTGCCGATGCGCCAGGGAAAATCCCGCCCAGCTCACGGGAGCTCTCCCTGTCCATCGATCAGGATCCGGACCGGGTCCCCGGGACGGAGGTTCGTCGCGCCCACCACGACGATCCGGTCCCCGGGTCCCAGGGGCCCCTCCACCTCCTGGAGGTTGCCCCGCTGGCTTCGGAGCACGACGGGAACGGCTTCCACGATCTCGTTCGGGGTGACCCGGAACACCCTGGGCGTCCCGCCTCGGAAGTCCACCGCGGACAGGGGGACGAACAGAGCGTCGGGAACCCCTTCGAGCCGGAAGGTCACCTCCACGGGAGCGCCGGGAGAGAGCCCGTGGAAGCAGGGGCCTTCCGGAGCGACGTAGACCCGGACGGACCCGAAGGGCGGGCGGGCGGCGGCGTCCACCAGCGTCACTCGTCCTTCTCCGGCTGGACAGCCGGGAGCCGAGACTCGCACGGATACGCCGGTCCGGATTCCCCGAGCGCGGTCCCGTTCCAGGACCTCCACCCGGATGCGGTGCTCGCCTCCGGAGAGGGTCAGGACGGGCCGGCCGGGTACGACCGCCTCCCCCTCGGCCACCTCGATCCGGCTCACGATCCCGGGATGGGAAGCACGGAGGCGGGTGCCGTCGGCTCTCGCCTGGACCTCGGCCATCGCCGCCTCGGCGGCCTCCCGGGCCAGGGCGGCGCTCCGGTGCGAGAGACGCGTGGCCTCCAGGCGACTACGGGATACGGCTCCCACCTGCAGGAGTCGTTCGTCCACCGCCAGCTCCTTGTCCCAGTGGGCCTCCTGGGCCCGGGCCCGGTCGAGCTCCGCCTCGGCCCGCCTCAGTGCGGCGCCCAGCTCGGAGGCGTCCAGCTCGGCCAGGAGGGCCCCCGCGGATACCCTCTCGCCTTCCCGGACATGCACGCGGGCCACCTCCCCCCCTATACGGAAGGAGAGGGCCGCGTCCCGGTCCCCCTCCAGGGTTGCCCGGTAGGGGAGAAGGGTCCAGGCCGTGTCGCGTTCCGGGGCGCTCACCCGGACCGGGACCCGGAGGTCCGGACTCTCCGGAGGCGGGGGACGGAGGATCATCCACAGGGCTACGGCCCCGAGGCCAAAGACCAGGACCAGGGTCAGGGACACGAGGACGATCCGGCTGCGGCGGTTCATGATCCTTCCCCCAGGAGGCGGCGGGCCTCGGAGACGGACAGCTCCCCGGTCAGGGCTGCCGTGCGCAGGTGGGCAATGAGGACCGTACCCATCCGGCCGATTCGTTCGGCCCGGGCGCCGGCCAGGCGGGCCTCGGTGGAGAGGACGTCCGCCAGGGTGGTCCGGCCCTCTCGGTACGAGGCCAGCTCGATCCGGTGGGCCTCCTCCAGGTGCCCGATCCGGGCGTCCAGCACCTGGATCCGCTCCCGGGCGTCCCGCTCCATGGCCTCCAGGTCCCGGAGCGCCGTCTGGAGGGCGGCCTGAGCCCCCTCGAGCTCTGCAGCTCGCTCCCGGGCCCGGGCGTCCCGGAGCTGGATCCCGGCCAGGGCGTCTCCCCGGAAGAGGGGGACCTGGACCTGGAATCCCAGCGCCCAGTCCCGCTCGGAAGGGATGTCCGGCGCGGTCCGGTACGACTGCCGGGCCACAACCTGAAGCTCGGGAAGGAGCGCCCGACGGGCCTCACGGACCTCGTATTCCGCAGTGCGCACCCGGGCTTCAGCGGCGTCGATCATGGGACCGCCGAGCCGGTCGGGGGACCGGAGAGGGGGAGGGAGCTCCCCGGGGAGGGAGGGCACCTGGACCTGTCCCCGGTCCGGCGCCTCGTCCAGGGCCAGCTCCGTGCCCAGGGACGCCGTGACCCGGGCGATCTCCTGCTGGGTGGAGCGAAGATCGGCCTCCGCCTCCAGGAGGACCTCGGCCATCCGCAGGTGATCCACGGCGGGAAGGCGTCCCTCGTCCACCAGGGCCCGAACCTGCCCCTCGCTCTCCCGGATCCCTTCCAACCGGGCGCTGTGGGCCGCCTGGAGCTCGTCCAGGAGTGCGAGCTGGACGAAATGGTCGGTGACCGTCTCCAGGGTCTCCATCCGGGCCTGCCCCTCCCGGGCGCCGGAGGCCTCGGCCAGGGCCCGGGCGGCGCTGCGGCCGTCCCGTCCGCGGCCAAAGTCGAAGACCGTCCAGGCCAGGCTCACCGACCCTTCACGGACCTCGTCGGACAAGGGAGGGAAGGCACCGGGCTCCCGGATCGGGGTCACGATGGTCGGATGGCGGAATCGGTTGACCGATGCGCCTGCGGTCACGGCGGGAAGGTACGGGGAGGCCAGCCACCCGGCGCCGGCGTCGGCGGCCTCCCGGGCGGCCCCGGTCTGCCGGATCCGGGGTGCGACCTCCAGGGCCCGGCGGAGGGCAGTCTCCAGGGTGAGGGGCCCAACCACCGGCGCGGCTCGGGAGTCGTCCAGAGGCGGAGGCGCAAACTGCTGGCTGAGGCCATCCGCTACGGGGTTGGTTGGCGGGGTCGGCGCTTCTGCGGAAAGGGCTGGTTGGCTCGTCGCGGCCAGGGCCAGAAACAGCCCGGCCCGTGAGATCCTTCGCATGCTGTTCTCCGGTTGCTCCGTTCTGGCGGCCGTGGGGTCGGTCGCCGAGGGGCGGCAGGTACGCTCTCAGGAGGCTACGTCCCGGCCATGGATCACCTTGCTTTGGATGTAATGTGAGTGTTCACTCACGTTGTGTCAAGTCGGGAACTCCCGGGGAGGCCGGCCCCTCCCGCCCTCACTCCACCAGGATGTTCGCCATCATGCCCATGTCCTCGTGCTCCAGGTTGTGGCAGTGGAGCAGGAAGAGTCCCCGGTGGGCGGTAAATCGGACGGCCACCCGAACGGTCTCAAAGGGATAGAGCAGAACGGTGTCCTTGCCCCCTGCCTCCCAGGGCATGACCTGGTTCCGGCCTCCGCTTCGCGAGATCACCCGGAAGTGGGTGGCGTGGAGATGGACTGGGTGGGGAAGGGGGCTGTCGTTGACGAAGGCCCAGATCTCGGTCTCACCGAAGGGCACGACCTCGTCGATCCGGTCCATCTGGAAGGAGCGGCCGTTGATCCGGTGGTTCATCATCTGGGACGTGAAGCGGAAGGTGCGCTCCCGGACGGCGTCCTCCGGATTCGGAAGCGGCACCGTGGACAGTCCGTCGGGGATTACTGAGGGCTCCTCCACGCTGCGGGTGACCCGGAACTCCAGGAGGTCCAGGGGTTGGCCCTGGAGGTTCGCCCCACCCATGAACCCTCCTCCACCGGGGAGGGAGAAGGACAGGGACCGGAGCATGACCCGGTCCCCGTCGGAGGTGTCGCTCAGGTCCAGGAGGAGATCCGCGCGTTCGGCGGGGCCAAGGTCCACGTAGCTCAGGACTCGGGACCGATCGATGAGGCCTCCGTCGTTCCCCACCAGGACCAGGGGGCGGCCGTCGCTGCGGCCCAGGCGGAAGATCCGGGCGTTGGATCCGTTCAGGACCCGGAGCCGGTACAGCGCCGAGTCCACGTCCACATGGGGGCGCCGGATGCCGTTGCCGAAAGGCTCGGGCCCCATGTACCCTGCCATCAGGTCCGGCCCGAAGGGCTGGTAGTACGGTATGCCCCCGGCGTCGACCCTCCGGTCCTGGAGGATCACCGGGATCTCCCGATCCCCTGAGGGGAGGCCCAGGGCATCTTCTTCTTCGTCCTCCACGATCAGAAGCCCAGCCACACCCCGGTAGGTCTGCTCTGCGGTTCGCATGTGGGTGTGGGAGTGGTACCAGTAGGTTCCCGCCCGATCCTCTACCGTGAAGGCATAGCGGTACTCGCCTCCGGTGCCCACTGCGAAGCGCGGGTGACCATCCATGTCTGCCGGTGGCGCGAGCCCGTGCCAGTGGAGGATCACGTCCTGGGGCAGCCGGTTCTCCAGTACGACCTGGAACAGATCGCCCCGTCGGACCCGGAGGAGTGGGGAAGGGAGGCTCCCGTTCAGGAGCCAAGCCGGTCCCTCGGCCCCGCTCCCGAATCCGGCTCTCCCTTCGGCTGCCAGTAGGCTGAGGTTCTGGGGCGCGACCTCCGGGGCGAAGCGGAGGGGGCTCCTCTCGGTGGATGGAAGGCGGGCGGGGCCGGTGCTGCTCTCGCACGCGGCCAGGAGCGACGGCAGGCTTCCCGTGCCCAGCATGAGGCCCGCTCCCCCGGCGGTGAGCGCCCGCAGGAAGGCGCGGCGGGATGGATCCCCGGCCGAACTCTGGGAGTGGGGGGGGCGAGGCCGAC
>PWLA01000268.1 GCA_003559555.1 Gemmatimonadota bacterium
CCACTGACTCCAGGAAGGTGTGAGCCATCACGGGCATCATGACGTTCAGCTCGAAGTTGCCCCGACCGCCGGCCACGGTCATCGTCGTGTGATTGCCGGCCACCCGCGCCGACACCATCATAAGGGCCTCGGCCAGCACCGGGTTCACCTTGCCGGGCATGATGGAGCTGCCGGGCTGCACCGCCGGCAGCGAGATCTCCGAGAGGCCGGAGGTGGGCCCCGAGGCCAGCCAGCGGATGTCGTCGGCGATCTTGAGGAGCGATGCGGCCACGGTGTTCAGGGCGCCGTGGGCGCTCACCAGGGCGTCTCGGGCTCCCTGGGCCTCGAAGTGGTCCTGGGCCTCGTGGAAGTCCAGGTCGGTCACCTCCGAGATCCGGGCGATGGCCAGACCGGCGAAGGCGGGGTGGGTGTTGATCCCGGTTCCGGTGGCGGTCCCCCCCAGGGGCAGCTCAGCCAGCTCCTCCGAGGCGCGCCGCACGCGCTCGATCCCCTTCTCCACCTGGGTGGCGTACCCTGCGAACTCCTGGCCCAGCCGCACCGGGGTGGCATCCATGAGGTGGGTGCGCCCCGACTTCACCACGTGATCGAAGGCTTCGGCCCGGGCCCGGAGGGCTTCCGCCAGCACCTCCAGAGCCGGGATCAGGTCCCGCTCCAGCGACACCCGGCACGCCACGTGGATGGCGGTGGGGATCACGTCGTTGGACGACTGCCCGAAGTTGACGTGATCGTTGGGATGCACCGGTCCGGCGGCCCCTTCGTCCAGGAGACGGTTGGCCAGGGTGGCCACCACCTCGTTGGCATTCATGTTGGACGAGGTTCCGGAGCCCGTCTGGTAGATGTCCACGGGGAACTCGTCATCCCAGCGACCCTCAGCCACCTGGTCGGCCGCCTCGGCTATGGCCCGGGCCATCTCCTCGTCCAACGTCCCCAGTTCGGCGTTGGACCGGGCGGCGGCAGCCTTCACCACCCCCAGGGCATGGATCATGGCCCGACCGAAGCCCTGGCCGCTGATGGGGAAGTTCTCCACTGCCCGCTGCGTCTGGGCGCCGTAGAGGGCGTCGGCGGGGACGCGGACCTCGCCCAGGGAATCCTTCTCCGTTCTGAATGTCTCCGACATGAAGGTGCTCCGTGGATCGTGTAGGGGTTCGGGATCGGGTCTATATGGGGCTGTGGCCTCTTCATGATCACCCCTCCGGCGCGCCGATGGTAGGGGCACCCGGAGGCGCTCCCGCCACCGCGCTCTACTTCCTGGGCGGCTGGCTGGGCCGGATCTCCACCTTGCTGGGCAGAGCCCGGTCGGGGAAGGCCATGAGGTCGGTGATCACCCGGGCGATGTCGGTGGACTGGAGCTTCCAGTCGTCGAAGGGATCGGGGCCGTCTTCGAAGAAGTGGGTGTTCACGCTCCCGGGCATGATGCAGGTGACGCGGATTCCCTCGTGCCGCAGGTCCAGCATCATGGCCTCGGTCATCCCCAGAAGCCCCCACTTGGAAGCATTGTAGGCCACCCCCCCGGAGAAGGCGTTGCGGCCCGCCAGCGAGCCGATGTTGAAGATCCAGCCCCCTTCCTGCTTCTGGAGGTGGGGGATCGCAGCCTTGGAGCAGTGGAAGACGCCGTCCAGGTTCGTGCGGATCTGCTGCTCCCAACTCTCCGCCTGCATCTCCTGGATCTTGGCGAACCGCCCCAGCCCCGCGTTGTTCACCAGAATGTCCAGGACCCCGAACTCGTCCACCGCCGCCTGAATGAGTGCGTGGCAGGCCCCGGGATCCCGGACGTCGCAGGGGTGGGCCAGAACCCGTCCCGGTCCCACCGCCGCCAACGCCTCGGCGGTCTCTGCCACCGCCTGGGTCCTCCGGCTCGACACCACGACGTGAGTTCCCCGCTGCACCAGGGCCTCGGCCACTGCCCGACCGATCCCCCTGGTGCTCCCGGTGATCACCGCCACCCGTCCGTCGAACACTTCCTCCGTCATGAAACTCTCCTGCGCTGATGCCTGCTGGATCTCTTTCCTCGGCCAAACCCCCGCCATGGGACCCCGGCCGGTCGCGAGGGTAGGAGTACCGCTGGACCGGGATGGCGTTTCATTACCGACTACAGGAGGAGCAAGACGTGCAGAAGTGGGCCCTCATCACCGGCGGGGCCGTCCGCATCGGGCGCGCCGTCACGCTGGGTCTGGCCGAGGAAGGGTTCGATGTCGTGGTGAACTACCACACCTCCGAGTCCGAGGCCCGGAGCGTCAAACGGGAGGTGGAGGCGCTGGGACGACGCTGCGTCATCGCCGGAGGCGACGTCTCCAACAGCGCCGACGTGGACCGGATCAGCCAGGAGGTTCGTCGCTCATGCGGCCGGCTGGACCTCCTGGTGAACAATGCTTCGCTCTTCTCGCAGGGTCCCCTCATGGAGGTGGACGAGGGCGAGTGGGACCGGGTCATGGCCGTGAACCTGAAGGGACCCTTCCTCATGGTGAAGGCCACCGCCGATCTGCTCACCGAGGCCAGGGGATCGGTGGTGAACCTGGTGGACCTCTCGGCCTTCCAGCCCTGGGTGGAGTACCCCCACCACGCCGTCTCCAAGGCCGGACTCCTGCAGCTGACCCGGGTCATGGCCCGGGCCATGGCGCCCCGGGTCCGGGTGAACGCCATCGCTCCGGGCGCCGTGCTTCTGCCGGAGGATTACGATCAGGAGGCCCGGATCCGGTCCCGGGAGCGGGCGCCCCTGGGCACCCTGGGGTCGCCTGAGGACGTGGTCCGGACCGTCCTCTTTCTGGACCGCTCGCCCTTCATCACCGGGGAAGTCGTGGTGGTGGACGGAGGCCGGCTCCTGGGCGGATGAGCCAGGGGTCGCCCGGCGAGCCGGCCAGCCCGTTCCCGACGCCCCTGCGCCGGTTCCAGGCTCTCTTCAACGCCCAGGAGTTCTGGGAGAGCCACGAGGTCCTGGAAGGTCCCTGGCGCGAGCACGGGAGTGACTTCTACCAGGGTCTCATCCTCTACGCCAGCGCCTTCGTCCACGTGCAGCGCGACAATCCCCATGGGATCGCTGCCCAGCTTCGGAAGGCCCGGCGCGCTCTGGCCCCGTACGAGCCCGCCTACCTGGGAGTCGATACGGCGGCGATACGTCGGCACGCCCGCGAACTCGTTCAGCTCGTGGAGGAGACCCGCACCGACCCACCCGACCGGTGGGAAGAAAGGGTCGGCTTCCCCCGACTGGAGCTCCGCCCGGGGCTGATTCGGGGCTCCGAGCCGGAGCTGTCGGGCTGACGAAGCGACGTCGCCACATTGTCGGGACGGGTCAGTTCGTCGGGACGGGTCAGTCCCTTCCGTCACGCAGTCGTCGGTGGAGAACGGCGAACACCACCCACGCCAGGGTGGCCAGCACGTCGGCCACGCCCAGCGAGGGATGGTCCGGGGGCCGGATCTGCCCATCCTCGCCTGCCCCGGCCTCCACCATCAGCTTCTCCAGCTGGGCCAGCTCGTCCACCTGCCCTCCGACCCCCTCCGCCAGGTCCACCAGATCCTTCAGCCGGACACCGTGCGCCAGGTCCCAGGCGTCGCCGATCCGGAGGCGAATGCCCTCCACCCGGTTCCGGAGCGCCCTGATTCGTTTCCCTTCGCCCTTCATGGACTGGAGCCGATACCGTTGCGGGCCCCGAAGCTCCCGCTGGGCCACGAACTGGCGGGTGGCCAGATTCCCCTCGTAGGCCTGGACCTGCCGAGCCAGGACGCCCAGCTCCCGCACGATGGGGCCCAGTTCCTCTCCTGTCTTTCGACGGCGATCCACGACTCCCGAAGAGCTGGTGGCCTGGGTCAGTACGACCTGCTCCACCTTTCCGATGAGCCGTTCCAGCGACGTCTCGAGCAATCTCAAGTCCATGGCGACTCCATGTGAACGCGAGTATGTGTCAGGAGCCCCGTAACCACCCCCATCAGAGGAGGAGGAGGGGACTCCGAAGGGCCGACAGCGTTGGCGCCAGTTGCGCGCCCGAAAACAGGGGGGAGCTCCGGGAAGCGACCAGCAGGGCATCGCCCCGGGCTCCCACGATCCGGCCCAGGTCGGTGGCTCCCAGGCGGGACACCAGATGGATATCGGCTCCCTCCGCCTCGGGTCCCTGCAACCGCTCCCGGAGCCGATCCACCAGTCGCTCCGCCTCGGGCCCGGGGGCCCTCGGCACCACGACCTCCAGGGGACACTCCCGCTTCCGGGCCAGACGTGCTGCCAGGGCCAATCCCTGTTCGGCGCCGGCACTCCCATCGTAAAGGAGCACGATGCGCCGGCCCAGTTCCGCCCCTTCATGAAGCAGGAGCAGGGGCGTCTTCGAATCCTTCACCAGGGCCCTGGCGGTGCGTCCCACCCGGCCCGTCCTGCCGGGGGAGAGACCCGTCCGACCCACCGTCACCAGATCCACCTCGCCAGCGGCACCCAGGATGACCCGCTCGGCCCGTCCCCGCTCGACCCGGAACCGCCACTTCACCTCGAGGCGGGTGCCGGTCTCCTCCAGGAGGCGGGCGAGGCGTCGGGCCACCGACTCCAGTTCTCGACGGAGCCCCTCGGATTCTACGGTCCCCACGCTTCCGGTGTAGGGCCGCACCAAGCGGACCGATCCGAACGTGCCCAGCCGGTGCCAGGCATCCTCCTCCACGAAGAGTCCCTCCAGCTCGGCCTCCAGGACCCGGGCGAGCTGCGCCGCCACCCCCAGAGCCCGGCGGCTGTGCGCGGAGGTGTCCAGCGCCACCAGAATCCGGCGAATCCGGATCTCGAGCCCGGAGCGGTCCTCGGCGTCCGGACTATCCATCGGGTTCGTCCCCATTTGCGGAAAAGGCGCGGATCCGGTGAGCCATCTCCTCCAGCGCCGCGTCCACCCTTCCGTTGAAGCTCTCTGTGGGGAAGCGCCCCTCCGGATCCGCCGTGCCGGCGGAGACCCCCGAGAAGATTTCCAGGGCCTGATCCACCGACTCTACCGGGTGGATGTGGAAGCGCCCCTGGGCCACGGCCTCCACAACATCGGGGCGGAGCATGAGGTGATCCACGTTGGCCCGGGGGATCACCACCCCCTGCTCGCCGGTGAGCTCCCTCTGCCGGCAGACGTCGAAGAAGCCCTCGATCTTCTCGTTCACACCCCCGATGGGCTGGATCCGACCATGCTGGTTCACCGAGCCGGTGACCGCCAGCGACTGGCGCAGCGGCACCCGGCCAATGGCCGACAGAAGGGCGAAGAGCTCGGCCGCCGAAGCGCTGTCGCCGTCCACTCCCCCGTAGGACTGTTCGAAGACCAGGCTGGCCGAGAGGGAGAGGGGGCGCTCCCGGGCGTACCGCTGCTTCAGGAACCCCTTCAGGATCAGGATCCCCTTGGAGTGAAGCGGGCCGCCCATCTCCACTTCCCGCTCGATGTCCAGGATCTCGCCCTTGCCCAGCCCCACCCGGGCCGTGATTCGGGTGGGTTTTCCGAACGACAGGCTCCCCATCTGCAGTACCGAAAGTCCGTTGATCTGGCCCACCTCGTCGCCGGTGGTATCGATGAAGTGGATGTCGCGCTGGATCTGCTCCTGCATCCGATCTCGTATCCGGCTGGCCCGATAGATCTGCTGGTCGATGGCCCGCTGCACGTCGTCCCGGGTCACCGTGTCCCGCTCCCCCTGGGCCGCCCAGTGGTCCGCCTGCTGCAGGAGATCGTCGATCTCACGGGTCCGGGTGGAGAGCTTCTCACGGTCGCCGGCCAGGCGGGATCCCTGTTCGATGACCCGGGCCACCGCCTCCCGGTGGAAGGGGCGAAGCCCCCGGCTTCGGATGAGCTCGGCCAGGAAGCGGGCGTAATACTGGTCCGTATCGCCGTCCCGGGTCATCTCGTCCTCGAAATCGGCCTCCACCTTGAAGAGGGCCGGGAATTCCGGGTCGTGGGCGCTGAGCAGGTAGTAGATGAGGCGCTCACCCACCAGGACCACTTTGACATCCAGAGACAGGGGCTCGGGCTCGAGGCTCACCGTACTCAGCATGCTGTAGCTCTGGCCCAGCGATTCGATCTTGAGGCGCCCGGTGTTCAGGACACGCTTGAGGGCCTCCCAGGCGAAGGGTTCCAGGAGAAGGCTTCGGGCATCCAGCACCAGGTACCCCCCATTCGCCCGATGGAGGGCGCCGGGCCGAATGAGGCTGAAGTCGGTGCTCAGCGCCCCCATCCGCGAGCGATGCTCGATGCGTCCGATGAGGTTCTTGTAGGTGGGATGCTCCTCGTAGACCACCGGCGCACCCTCGGTCTCGGTCTGGTCCACCAGGAGGTTGATCCGATACCGGGCCAAAATGGGATTGTCGCGCCCCCCGGCCGAGCGGTCGGGGTCGGTCTGTTGCAACTGGAGGAGGGGATTGGCCTCCTGGCCGCCCCCCTGAGCCTGTCCGGCGGCACTCAGGATGCCCTGGACGTTGTCCACGATGTCCATCTGTACCTGGTCCAGGAACTGGAGGACGGCCTCCTCCTCCTGAAAGCGGGACCGAATGCCCTCTACCAGCTCGTTGGTGGCGAAGGTGGCGATCTCTCTGTCCAGCTTCTTGATCCGATCCCGGACCTGCCGCTTCTTGGCCGGCATGGTCCGAAGCAGGGCCTGCAGCTCCTTCTGGAGCTCCTGGGACCGTTCTTCCAGCCGTTCCTTCTCATCGTCGGACAGCTCCTTGATGTCATCTTCCTGCATCACCTCGCCGTCGTCGCGCAGGGGCACGAAGCCGAACCCGGCGGGAGTCCGCAGGAGAGCCAGTCCCTGCTCCCGGGCCCGTTCCTGCAACTCCTCGAAGCCCTGCCCGTGCTCCTCCTGGGCCGCCTCCTCCACCGCCCGCCGCCGGTTCTGGTACTCCTCGCTCTCGAAGGCGGCGATGAGGGACGTCTCCAGATCGTCGGTCAGCTCGTCCATCGCCTGGCGTAGCTCGGTTCCCATCCCGGCGGGGAGGCGGAGCATGCACGGCCGGTACGGATCGTCGAAGTTGTGCACGTAACAGAGATCCGCGGGCACCGCCTCGTCGGCAGAGTTCTCCTTGAGGAAGTCCTCCACCAACTCCCGTTTGTCGGTGCTCCGGGGCCCCAGAGCGAAGATGTTGTAGCCGGGCCCCTTCATCCGCATCCCGAAGCGGACCGACGAGACCAGCCGGTCCTGGCCCACGGTGGCCCGCCCCCGGGGCAGCTCCTCGGTGGTCTCGAAGTCCAGCCCCTCGGGATCACAGCGCCGGTACAGGTCGGCGGGGCTCAGGGAGGGGGGTGAGCCGGTGGGGTCGTCCTGTTCCTCTCGCGCCATGGGTCACTCCGTGCGAACTGGGAAGGGGGGCTACGACTCGGTGGCCACCGCCGGCTCGGCCGGCACGTCGGCGCCGGAAGGTGAGTCCGCACCTCCGTGGGCCAGATATCGCTCGGCCTCGAGCGCGGCCATGCACCCGGTCCCGGCGGCGGTGACCGCCTGGCGATAGTACGAGTCCATCACGTCTCCGGCGGCGTAGATCCCCTCCGCCGTGGTCTCGGTCCGCCAGGGGGTAGGGGTCACGATGTAGCCGGTCTCATCCAGCTCCACCACGCCCTCCATGAATGCGGTGTTGGGGGTATGGCCGATGGCCAGAAAGAAGCCGCCCACCTCCATCTCCCGCTCCTGGCCGGTGACCGTGTCCTGCAGACGGAGTCCGGTGACGAAGTCGTCGCCCAGCACCTCGGTGACCACCGTATTCCATTCCACCCGGATCTTGGGGTTCTCCAGCGCTCGCTCGGCCATGATGGGCGAGGCCCGGAAGGTGTCCCGGCGATGGATGATCACCACCTCACTGGCGAACTTGCTCAGATAGGTGGCCTCCTCCATGGCGCTGTCTCCGCCACCCACCACCGCCAGGACCTGGTCCCGGAAGGCCGGAAGGGCGCCGTCGCAGACCGCGCACGCCGATACGCCCCCGCCGGACTGGGCCAACCGCTGCTCGTTCTCCAGCCCCAGCCAGTTGGCCCGGGCTCCGGTGGCCACGATGACGGTCCGCGCCCGCACTTCCTTCCCCTCGGACGACCGGAGGTGGAAGGGACGGCTCGATGCATCCACCTCCACGATGTCCTCGGTGATGATCCGGGTTTCGAAGCGCTCGGCCTGGGCCCGCATGTCCAGCATCAGGCTCTGGCCGTCCACGCCCTCGGGGAAGCCGGGATAGTTCTCCACCTCGGTGGTGAACATGAGCTGGCCCCCGGGGATCATCTCCCGGGAGGGTGCGCCTTCGAAGACCAGGGGATCCAACCGGGCTCGGGCGGCATAGATGGCCGCCGTCCAACCGGCGGGACCGGAGCCGATGATCACCACGTCTTCGATTCGGTCGTCGTTCTCCATATCGATTCCTCGCTGGGAGGGGCTCACCCCTCCTTGAAAACTTTCATGTTGGTGGAATGGCCGGGGTTCACCCGGGCATTGGGATCCACCACGTGGACCGCGTTGTTCACGGCGATGGCGGCCTCGGCGAAGCCGCTGGCGATGAGGTCCAGCTTGCCCTGGTACTCCACGATGTCTCCGGCCCCGAAGATACCCGGAATGTTCGTCTCCATGAGGGGCGAAACCAGGATCCGGTTCTTCCGGATCTCCAGCCCCCACTCCTGGATGGGGCCCAGATCCGGCTTGAAGCCCAGGAAGGTGAGAACCGCGTCCGCCTCCATTATGGTCCGGTCATCGGTCCGGTTGTCGAATACCGTGATCTCCTCCACCGTTCCGTTGCCCGAGATCTCGGCCACTTCGTGGAAGAGGCGGACCTCCACCTCCCCGGCCTCCTGAGCCTCCATGAGCTGCTCCACCGACCGCTCGTGGGCCCGGAACCGGTCCCGCCGATGCACCAGGACCAGGCGATCCACCTTGTCCTTCAGGATCAGGGTCCAGTCCAGCGCCGAGTCGCCTCCACCCACCACCACCACCCGCTTGCCTCGGTAGACCTCCGGGTCCTTCACGGCGTAGTGGACCCCGTGGCCCAAGAACTCGTCGTAGCCCGGCACGTCCAGCCTGCGGGGCTCGAAGGCGCCCTTCCCCCCGGCCACCACCACCGTCCGGGTCCGGTACTGGGTCGCGCCGCAGTCCAGGACGAAGTCGCCATCACCGTCTTCACGCCGAATCCGGCGTACCTCTTCGTCAAGGACCACCTGGGGTTCGAACTGCATGGCCTGGGCGATGAGCTCCAGCGCCAGGTCTTTGGCCAGGACCTTGGGGAAACCACCCACATCATAGATGTATTTTTCCGGATAGAGGGCGGTGAGCTGCCCTCCCAGCTCGGGGAGCGAGTCGACGATCCGGACCGAAGCACCCCGCATCCCGGCGTAGAATGCGGCGAAGAGCCCGGTGGGCCCCCCGCCGATGATGGTGATGTCGCACGTCTCCTCGGTCATGACCCCTTTACTGGATTGTAGGCTGCACGGCACGGCTCACGCACGGTGACGTACCCGGCCAAAAAGGATAAAGGATGGCTCCGGACAGGCAACCGGGTGACACCCGCTCGGTGTTTCGTCGCATGAGCCTACCCCTGCTCCCGGCCTGCGGCTCCATCGGTCTCGCCGGCGAAAAGGGCCGACGCCCGGTAGCGCTCTCCCCCCCACCCCGCCAACAGCTTGATGCCAACCGCCGCCGGCACCGCAATGAGGAGTCCCACGAAGCCGAAGAAGAAGCCGCCCACGGCAATGGCCAGGAGGATCCAGACCGGGTGGAGTCCCGTGGAATCCCCCACGATCCGGGGACTCACCACGCCGCTCTCCAGCGACTGCGCCACCGTGTATACCACCCCCACCTTCAGGAGGGCGATCCCGGGGTCACCGCTGGCCAGGGCAATGGCCAGGGCCGGAATGAGGCTCAGGACCAGGCCCAGGTACGGGACCACGTTGAAGATGGCCACCACCGCGCCCAGGAAGATGGCGTAGGGGAACTGCACGATGAGGAGGCCCACCGTCGTCATGGCCCCCACAGTGAGGGAGACCATGACCTGCCCCCGGAGGTAGGCCGACAGAAGCCGGTCGTACTCCACCAACCCCCGACGAATGCCCTCGCGTCCGGCGGGGATCAGCTCGTCCACCTTCTCCACCAGCCGATCGTAGTCCCGCAGCAGGTAGAAGGTGAGCACCGGCGCCAGGACCAGGTAGCCCAGCAGGGTGAGGGCGGTGCCTACACCCCGACCCAGGCCGAGCACCCCTTCCCACACCCACGCCTGGATGACCTCCCGCCGCTCCTCGAGGAACTCCACCACCGCATCCAGGTCCATGTCGGCGGCCAGAGCCGTCCACTCGATCCCACCCAACCCCGGAATCTGAATCCGCTCCAGCCGACTCTCCAACCCGGCCAGCAGCCCGGCCACCCGCTCCAGCGCCTCCGGGGCTCGACGGGCCACGCCGGCCATCTCCTGGACCAGGTAGGGGACGCCCCAGACCAGCAGCCCCACCGCGCCCCCCACCACCGGGAGGGCCAGGAGTACCACGGCCACGGTCCGAGCCAGACGCCCCTGTCCGTCGGCACCGGTCAACCGCCGCATGGGCCGGAGGCCGGCGAGCCAGCCCACCACCGGGTTCAGGATGTAGGCCAGGACCAGGGCCAGGACGAAGGGGGCCAGGAGGAAGCCCATCTCGCTCAGGAGCCAGAAGAGCACCAGGGCCCCGGTGGTGCCCACCACCGCCGCAAAAAAGGGACTCCGCCGAAGCGGCAGAAGCACCCCCACCAGCGCCAGGTAGAGTAGAACGGGATTCAGTACCGGGTCCAGGCTCATGACCAGGAAGACCAGGAGAACCCCCCCGGCGACCACCGCACCCCAGAGAAGGAGGTGCTCGGACCGACTCAAGCTCCCGTCTCCCCGTGCCACGGGGGATCTCCGTTCCGCTCCGGGACCCGGATTCGGTCCGCAGCCCGCCGCACCACGCCGCGCGCGTTCTCGTAATCCACGGTCTTCAAGGCCTCATGCACCGGGAGCCAGCGGCAGGCGGTGATCCCTTCCTCGACCTCGGGACGGGCCTCTCCCCGGACCGAGGCCATGAGAAAGAACCGGCAGAACTTGTGGATCCGGCGTCCCCTTGACCGGAAGGTCCAGTCGATCTCCCCCAGGTCCGGACCCAGGAGAAGGTCGGAGAGCCCCGTCTCCTCCCGGACCTCCCGGAGGGCCGCCTCCGCCGACTTCTCATCCTCCTCCAGGTGTCCCTTGGGGAGGCCCCAGCGCCGGTACGGGTCACGGATCAGGAGGATGTGCGGCACCCGGTCCTTCATCCGTACCACGACCCCACCGGCGCTGCGCTCCAGACGCCATCCCCCGTGGCTCGAGCCGGACCCGGTCTCCCGGGCGGGAGGGGGGGTCGGTGCACTGGAGGAGGCCATGACGGGATGTCCGGGTCAGAAGATGGAGAGACGGAGATAGCGGCGCGGGTTCTCCCGGATGTCCGACAGGAGAAGCTGGAGTTCCTGAAGGGTCCCCTCCATTTCCTGCGCCATGGTGGGATCTTCCAGAAGCCGGCCCAGCGTGCCCTCACCCGCCTCGAGTCCGGCCATGATGGAATTGATGCGGGCGAAGGTGGAGTCCGCCTTCACGGCCATCCCCCGGATGTCCTCCGGGGTCCCTTCCATCTCCCGGGTGATCTGCCTCAGGCTGGCCGTGACCTCCGTCATGTCCGAGAGGGCCTGGCTGAACTCCTCCCGGGCCAGCGTCTGGTTGATCCGTTCGAAGCTCTGGCGGGCGCCCGTTGCGGCGTACCCCACCTCCTCGGCAATGACCTGGATCTCCTCGGTCACCCCGCTAAAGGCATCGGCCTGTTGGGAGATGAGATCCGAGAGGCGCTGAGTGACGTTCTCGACGTTCTCGATGAGGGAGGCGATGTTCCGGGCCGTCTCCTCGGAGAAGGCGATCCCAACCCGCTCGGTGAGCACCTCGATGTCGGCGGAGATCCGATCGGCGGTGGCGGTGAGCTGCGAGATGTCTGGGATCGAGTACCCGGGAAGATGATCCGGTTCCCTGGGGTTGGCATACCGGTGCTCAGGGAAGTGGTCCCGGGAGGCGATCTCGATCTGCCAGTCGCCGAAGAGGGACTCGGGAGAGACGATGGCTACCGCATCGTCTGGAAGTGAGATGTCCTCCTGGATCCTCATGGTCACCTCCACCAGGTCGCCCTGGGGCGCAACCTGGATCTCTCGAATCCGCCCGATCCGGACGCCCCGGAGCTTCACGGCGTTGCCGGCCTTGATGAGCCCCACCCGGTTGAAGGCCGCGGTGACTTCCCGCTCGTCGGCCCGCAGGGTCACGCCCTGCAGCCAGAGGGTGCCGAAGGTCACGAGGATGAGTGCGGCGAGGATCACCACGCCCACCATGGCTTCGTTGGATCGTTTCACTGCGCTTTCTCCATCAGTTCGGGGCGGCCTTCGATGAACCCCCGGACCACGGGATCCTCGGTACTCCGGATCTCCTCCGGGCTGCCGACGAAGCGGCAACGCCCCTCATGGAGCATGGCGAATCGGTCGGCGACGCGGAAGGCACTGTCGATGTCGTGGGTGATCACGATCCCGGTGACACCCAGCTCCTCGCTCATCCTCAGGATCAGTTGGTCGATCATGGCGCGGGTCACCGGATCCAGACCGGTGGTGGGCTCATCATACAGCAGATACTGGGGTCGAGTTGCGATGGCCCGGGCGATCCCGGCCCGCTTCTTCTGTCCACCGGAGAGTTCAGCGGGGAAGCGCTCCTCGAAGCCCTCCAGGTCCACAACCTCGAGACACTCCGTCACCCGATCCCGGATCTCGTCCTGGCTCATGTCGGAGTGACGCCGCAGTCCCATTCCCACATTCTCCGCCACCGAAAGGGAGTCGAAGAGCGCGGCAAACTGGAAGACGTATCCCACTCGACGCCGGAGCTTGAAGAGCTCGTTGGACGTGAGCTCCGAAACCACCTGGCCGTCCACCACGACGTCGCCACTGTCAGGGGTCAGGAGTCCCACCACGTGCTTCAGGGTCACCGACTTTCCGGACCCGGAGCCTCCCAGGATCACCAGTGTCTCCCCTTCCCGGGCCTCCACCGAGAAGCCCCGGAGCACCTCCTTCTCTCCGAAGGACTTGTACAGATCGCGGATCTGAATGGCCATCGTCGTCCGAAGTCAGAGGAGAGTGACGGCCCAGAAGGCGTCCAGAACCAGGATCACCATGCTGCTCACCACCACCGCCCGGGTCGTGGAATGTCCCACTCCCTCGGCGCCGCCCTCGGTTGTGAAGCCGAAGAAGCACCCGATGGAGGCCACCATGAATCCAAAGCTGGTGGCCTTGATCATGGCAAAGGTGACGTCGAAGGGCACGAAGAAGAGGGTGAGGCCGTTGATGAACTCCGCCGAGGTCATGTCCAGGAGCTGGATCGAGGTAGCCCATCCGGCAAAGATCCCCATCCCGATGGCCAGCGCCGTGACCACCGGAAACATGATGATGGCCGCCAGGACCCGGGGAACCACCAGGTACGCCACCGGTGGGTACGCCAACGTCTCCAGCGCGTCGATCTGTTCGGTGACCCGCATGGTGCCCAGCTCGGCGGCGATGTTCGCCCCCACCCGCCCGGAAAGGGCCAGCCCGGTGAGGACCGGGCCCAGCTCCAGCATCATCGTCTTCCCCACCAGGACGCCCACAAAGTAGAGGGGAATGGCACCGGTAAAGGTGTACGACGCCTGCAGCGCCAGCACGATTCCGGTGAACATGGCGATGAAGAGGGCGATGGGCACCGAGTCCACACCGACCCGGGCCATCTGCGGGAGGAGCAGTCGCAGCCAGACGTCCACGTGCCGGAGGGCCTGGATCGTCTGCCCGGTGAGCATACCCCAGCGCCCCACCCCTTCAGCCAGAGTGGTGCTGCCGCGGCCCAGGGCCGCAAAGGGAGCTCCCAGGAGTCGGATCATGAAGGCTGCATGCGGAGTGTCGCCCTCGATATCGACGGCGGGGTCAGGGGGAAGGACTGTGGCTCAGGACGAAGGTGCCCGGAAACCGGCACCGAAAAGATAAGCAAACGTCCGATTTGGGCGCTACCGGGGGGGGTCAGCGGGCCGACGGCAGATCGTCCACCAGGGTGAAGACCACCTCCTCGCTCCCCTCACCGTCCGGCGCGGCCACGGTGCACGCCACCGAAACCCGTGCCACCCCCCGGCGGCCGTCGTGCACGGCAACTTCCACATCCACCTTCTGCTCGGGACATCGGATCCGCGTCCGGACCTTCCGGCCCGGGGGTCGCTCCCGGACCTCGCTGGGATTTCGAAAGAGGATCATGGTGGAGCGGCGACCGTTGGGGAGGGGCCGACTCACCTTCACCTGCCGCAACCAGTCCGGCTGATAGCTGATCTGATACTCGAACCCACGCTGGTCCGTCCCCGTGCCGTTCCGATTGTGTCGTGCCACTGGCGCCCCCGGCCGCTCGTCCCTGGTGCCCGACCCCATCCTCCATTCGGGCCAGGCTCGGAGGCGAATCTTCCCATCCCCGGGACTCCTGTCAAGCCGTCCGCGCCGGGCCGAGCCGCGGACCCGACTGCCCACGGGCTTCAGAACCCGACAGGCACCGGCGGTACCAGCAGAACGAGACCGGCCATGAGGGCCCACGCCACCCGCCGCTGCACCGGGCCCGGTGCCGGCTCTCGCCCCACCATGTCGGGCGGCAGAGGGCGGCTGCGCCCCAGGAGGAACATGACGGCGGCCCAGGCCCACCACCCTGCCCATGCGAACCCGAGCACCAGGAAAACCGCCACCGTGGCCCGGGCCCACCACCGCTGCCGACCGGGGTGAAGCGCATGCAGGATATGGCCGCCGTCCAGCCGGGCCAGGGGAAGCAGGTTCAGGAAGGTGAGCATCAGCCCCAACCATCCGGCGAACGCCGCCGGATGCAGGTGCAGGGCCGCCCCCCCCGGGTCCACCGGAAGGAGCGCAACCAGGCCCTGGACCAGCAGCGGCTCCCCCAGGCGAATGGGAACGTCCTGGAAGACGATGACGAAGGGGAGCCCCTCGAGCCGGCCCAGCTCGGAGGGACCGGAGAGGAGGATCCCGACTGCCAGGGTGGGGATGGCAAGCAGGAGGGAGGCGACGGGCCCCGCCATGGCCACCTCCAACAAGGCCTTTCGACTCGGGATGGCACTCCGGAACCGAATGAAGCCTCCCAGGGTCCCCACCACCGACGCGTGCGGCGGAAAGGGCAGAAGATAGGGATAGCTGGTCCGGATGCCGTGCCGGCCGGCCGCCACCCAGTGCGCCCATTCGTGGCCCAACAGGATGACGACCAGGGGCAAAGCATAGGACGCCCCGGAGAGTAGGGCCGTCAGATCCAGGCGGGTGGGCCACCACAGGGGGACCCCATCCGCCACACCGGACTGGACTCCCAGGGGATCCACCCCCTGCAGGAGGGCCCCGGCGGTGAAGGTCGACACCAGGGTGAGGAGTAGAAGCACCCCGGCGAGCCACGGCTCCCACCAGAGGCGGTGCGACGAAGGGGTCTTGACCCGGTGATCCCCGCCCATTACTATGGCCGCGATCCTTCAGTATCGGGTGCCGGTCGGTTTCCTTCGGCGGGTACCCCTCCCCCCTGATCTTCCAAGCCCACGGGCTTGAGTCTGATAGAGACCTCCGGGTCGCCCCAACCTTTTCGTCGCCTGCGTCCATTCGACTGCCGCCTGCGTCCGCCCCGTCCTTTCCCCCACCCGACCCATCCGCCTGTCGGTACCAGCCGATCTGGAGACATTCGTGGACATCGCCGAATTGAAACGGAAGAATGTGACCGAGCTGCACGAGCTCGCCGAGGACCTGAACATCCAGAACTACTCGGGGCTCCGCAAGCAGGACCTCATCTTCCGAATCGAGCAGAACCTCCTGGACACCGACGTCGTACTCCGGGGCGAGGGGGTCCTGGAGGTGCTCCCCGAAGGGTACGGATTTCTCCGTTCGCCGGACTGGAACTACCTCTACGGACCGGACGACATCTACGTATCTCCCTCGCAGATCAAGAGGTTCGACCTCCGGACCGGTGACACCATCCTGGGCCAGGTCCGGCCTCCAAAGGACGGGGAACGCTACCTGGCTCTACTGAAGGTCGAGCAGGTGAACCTGGACGACCCGGAGAAGTCGAAGCATCGGATCGCCTTCGACAATCTCAAACCCCGCTACCCCAACAAGCGGGTCCGACTCGAGACGGAGGACGGCGACATCTCAATGCGGGTCATGGACCTGATCGCGCCCATCGGGATGGGCCAGCGGGGGCTCATCGTCTCGCCACCGAAGGCCGGAAAAACCACCCTCCTCCAGCAGGTGGCCAACTCGATCACGGTGAATCACCCCGAGATCTACCTCATCGTCCTCCTCATCGACGAGCGACCCGAAGAGGTCACCGACATGGAGGAGAACGTGAAAGGCGAGGTCATCTCCTCCACCTTCGACGAGCCGGCGGAGCGCCACACCCAGGTGGCCGACATGGTCCTGGAAAAGGCCAAGCGCCTGGTGGAGCAGGAGCAGGACGTGGTCATCCTCCTGGACTCCATCACCCGGCTGGCCCGGGCCTTCAACGTCACCGTCCCCCACTCGGGCAAGATCCTCTCGGGCGGCGTCGACGCCAACGCCCTCCACAAGCCCAAGCGGTTCTTCGGCGCGGCTCGCAACATCGACGAAGGGGGGTCGCTCACCATCATCGCCACGGCCCTGGTGGAGACGGGAAGTCGCATGGACGAGGTGATCTTCGAGGAGTTCAAGGGGACGGGCAACATGGAGCTCATCCTGGACCGGCACATCGCCGACAAGCGGATCTTCCCCGCCATCGACATCAACCGGTCCGGCACCCGCAAGGAGGAGCTGCTGCTGAACGAGACCGAACTGAACCGGGTCTACCTCCTCCGGAACTTCCTTTCGGACATGCCGTCGGCCGAAGCCATCGAATTCCTCATGGACCGGATGAAGCGGACCGAGACGAACCAGGAGTTCCTGGACTCGATGCAGGGGGGTTGACTACTCTTCGATGGCGTCCTCATAGCGGGGGTTCACCACCCACTCCTCTCCATCGAAGACCTTGCGGTCCCAGGGGAAGATGATGGTCTGGTCCGTGGCCAGGGCATGGAAATCCGGCGCGTGACCCATGGGCCGCACGAAGGTCGTGGCCGTCCGGATCTCCTGGGGATGCACGTCACGAAGGGCCGCCAGGCCCAGCCGGAGGGTGTCGCCGGAGGTGGTGATCTCGTCCACCAGCACCACCCGCTTCCCCTGGGCCTGCGAGGGCGCCGCCGAGAGAACAGCCGGCCGATCCCTCACCCTCTCTCCTCCCTCCCGCCGGGAGATCTTCATGGAGTAGAAGTCGATGCTCAGCAGGGACGCCAGGATCGCACCCGGGATGACGCCTGCACGGGCGATCCCCACCACCATCTCAGGCTCGTAGTCCCGGGCCACCCGCATGGCCAGGGCTCGACACAGCTCGCCGAACATCTCCCAGGAGAGATCCAGGAACTGATCGGAGCGGACCAGGGGATGGGGGCTCGGACCGGAGCCGGGGGGTGTGGGCATCTGCATGGGCATTTCTTTGCTGCTGGAGTTGCTTCGACGGGCGACCTCGAATGAGGAAACGTAGACGAAAGGGCTCCCTGAAGGCAACGCCGAGGCACTCCCGGATTGACGCAGCCGGCCCTCACCGCCAGTGTGCGTAGGGTGACTCTCGACCATCTCCGGAGGCGGTACATGACGACGGACCCAGACCAGGCTCCCAGCCCGCAGGAGGCAGCGGACCGCCGCTTTCAGGAGGTGCTGGAGGAGACCGGAGCCCGGGACCCCCGGGAGTTCTACCGGGAGCTCCTCAAGGAGTTGAAGACTCGGGACGAAGATGCCTTCGCCGCTGCGGTGGAGCGCTGGCAATCCGGGGTCATCCAACCGCTGGCCCGGGGCGAGGGTGATCCCCTGGGCCGCTGGCTGGCCTTCGGCCTGGAGCTGGCCCGCACCCTCCACCCGGGCCGGACGGTGACGGTGGACGCCGACGGACGGGCCCAGCCGCTGGAAGCGCAACCGGATTGGCGCTGGCTGATCCTCCACCTGCCGGAGCGGAAGCGGGACCGGGCGGTGCCGGTCTCCATTCCCCCCGAACCCACGCCCGCCCAGCAGGCCACCCTGGACCTGCTGGTGCAGGGCCGGCTGAAGCTACCGGAAACCTGACCCCGACACACCGGAACGCCGCCCCGGCGGTGGCGTAGGAACCGCGCCGGACCGCCCGACGCGACACACCCCAGCAACCTGCAGCCAGGCAGCCCCATGAGCGTTCGAGAAACCCGGATCCGCACCTCGAGGAACGTGTCGTGGACCCCCCGTCCCGGGTGGGTCACCGTCCGCCTGGTGGGAAGCTGCGCCGATCCAGCGCTCCGGAGGGGTCAGGTGGTGGTGCACTCCCCCCTGGACGAGGACCCCATGGCCCCGGAGTACGAGATCCTCACCGCCGGCACCATGATCATCGTCCTGTCCGAGGCGGCGCACCTGGTGGAGGACGACCTTCACCTGGTCCCGGAGACGGCGGTGGTCGCGGTGGGAGAGATTCTCCCATGATCCGGAAGTGGTCGTCGACCTCCGGTGGCGGCCGGGTGAACCGGCTTACCACCACGGTGACGAGACCTGCCAGGAAGAAGGCCGGAATCAGCTCGTAGAGCACGTCCTTGAGCGCCGGCGTCAGATACCAGACGATGGTGGTCACCGTCCCGGTGGCCACCCCGGCCAGCACCCCCGCCGCGGTGGTTCCGCGCCAGTAGAGGGCCAGGATGGTGGTAGGACCCAACGCCGCTCCCAGTCCGGCCCAGGCGAAGAGGACGAGCCAGAAGACGAGCTCCTCGGCGGCCCACCCCAGGGCCAGCGCCGCCACCACCAGGACCGCCACCACACTCCGGGAGATGACCACCAGGCGGCGGTCCGGGAGCTCCTCGCCCTTCCGGATCACCTTCTCGTAGACATCCCGGACCACTGCCGACGCGCCCACCAGGAGCTGGGAGTCGGCAGTGGACATGATGGCGGCGAAGATGGAGGCCACCACCATCCCGAAGAAGA
>PWLA01000004.1 GCA_003559555.1 Gemmatimonadota bacterium
AGCTCCTCCGATGCGGCCTCCTCCAGGAAGGGGGTCAGGTCGTAGGTGCCGCTCATGCAGAGGGCCCGGAGGAACGCGTCGGGATATCGGCACAGGACGGCGAGGGAGTTGAAGGCACCGATGGAGGCGCCGGCGACGACGATCCCCATGTCGTGGCTGCGGCAGTCACGACGGATGGCCGGGACCACCTCGTGATACACGTACTGCTGAAACCGGTCCAGGAGCCGCATCCGATGCCTGGCGTCGCCCTCCCCCTCCAGCATGGCCCGCCCCGCAAGGCTGTCGCAGGAGTACACCTTCAGCTCCCCCTTCCTCAGCAGGGGGCCCAGGGTGTCCACGACCTGGTGGCGTTCGATCTCCTCGGCATCGCCGCCCGCGGTGGGAAAGATGAGCACGGGCGCACCCATGCTGCCCCACCGCACGAGGCTCGCGTCACGCTCGAGCCGGGGCGAAAACCACCGTTCACCGGTCTTCACACCGCGTCCCACTCGTCGGCGGGGGCCTCCTCTCGCCAGTCCTGGATACGCGACCAGAAGAGCTCGGTGAACTCCTCGGTCTCATGGTCCGGGTACATCGCCTCCACCTTCTCGCGCACGGCGGCTTTCGCCACGTCGGTTCCGAAGAATTCGTGGGTGACCTCGTCGAGGTGGCCCAGGTGTTCCTGGCAGAACTCCCGGAAGCGTTCGGTCTGGAAGTGCTGGTGGGCGACCGCCGCCGTGGCCGAAAGGCGCTCCCGGAGCGTCATGCCGGGCTCCACGACTTCGAAGAAGGATGCCCAGTCCAGGTTCTTCTGCATGGGCCGGTTCGTGGCCGCCACGAAAAGGGACCAGCGCAGGTTCGCCTTGATGAGCCAGGGGAAGTGGTAGTGGAGCGAGGTCACCTGCGAGTCCGGACAGGGGTTGGCGAAGTCGATGGGATGCCACGCCTCCCTTCCCCGAAGAGCCTCACACGAGTTGAAGTCCCAGCCGAAGAAGGCGTTGATGGTCAGGGTCATGTCCCGAAGGATCCGGGCGTCCTCCGGCCCCAGGAACTCCCGATCCGTGGTGTATCGGTCGTGGAGCGGGGCCGAGGGATCGTAGTTCACCATCCGGATCTGGGGGCCCAGCCCGACGCATCGGACGAAGAGGTCGAAGGGTTCCACCGCCGCCTGCAGGTGCATGACCAGCTTGCCGCTCACCTCGTACGCCGCCCTGAGCGCCTCCTCGTCGTCGATCCGGGACACGCCCCTCCACCCTCCTCCGTCGTACGGCTTCATGTAGAGGGGATAGCCCAGGGCCCGGCCGATGTCGCCCAGGTCGAAGTGCCGGGCGTAGCGCTCCAGGGTGTCCCGGAGGTCCTGCTGGGGATCGTATTCCTTGGGCGGCACCAGCCAGGTGTCGGGCACCGGCAGCCCGAGCTTCATCATGGCTGCATAGGCGGTGTGCTTCTCCATGGACTGCACGCTCCACGGATTGTTGAAGACGTAGACGTCGTCCAAAAGCACGGCCTTCTTGATCCACTCCCGGGTGGGGTGGTACCAGTGGGTGAGCCGGTCGATGACCACCGAGTAGTCCACCGCCTCCCGGAGGTCGAAGGGCTCGATGGTCAACCGCCTGGTCTCGAAGCGAAGGGTGTCTCCGTCCAGCGGAACCCGGAGGTCGAGCCGGTTCAGGATCTCCGTGTAGCAGATGGGCCAGCAGATGTCCGCTCCCAGGGAGAGGCCGATTCGTCGCGTCACTTCAGGCATGAGTCCTCTGTGCAGGGGGGGCTGTGGCGAAGAGCCACGGGAGGCCTTCCCCCAGTCGGTCTCGCCAGTTCTCCCAGTTATGTCCGTCCAGGGCTTCAACGTACCGCACGTCCATCCCCGCCCTCTGCAGCACCGGCACCAGGGCCCGATTCTGGCGGACCAGCGACTCGTATGCCCCGCAGGTCAGAAACACCTGGTCTGCGGCCCGCACGGGTGCGGAGCGGAAGTGGGTCATGAACCGGGCCACCGGATCCAGAGCCGAACTGTGGGTATCCCGTCCGGCACCCGGAAAGACGAAGGGTCCGGACTGCAGGAGGAGTCGGGCAAAGTACCCCGGCGCCTGGGTTGCGGCATGCAGCGAGGCCACCGCTCCCAGACTCGCACCCATGAGGCAGCGCCCCCGGGACGCTCGGATCAGCGGGTGGCGCTTCTCCAGGCTGGGCACCAGCTCTTCCATGAGGAAGCGGGCATGGGCGACCGAGGCGGCATACTCCTCCAGCCGCTCGCCCGGTTCGATCATGGCCGCAAGCAACGGAGGAATAATGCGCCGGTGGATCAGGTTGTCCAGTACGGTGCGGAGGGCCGAGTACCGGAGAAAGTCCGGCCCGTCGTGCACCACCAGGAGGGGGTACGGGCCGGAGTTCGGGCGCTCAGCCGGAGTGTAGACCGACAGGCGCCGAGCCCCGGCGAGGAACCGGCTTCGAAGGGAGCGCTCCGTGAGCATACCCCTGGGAGCTTCCGGGTCGGGGCGCGTCCAGTCGGGAACCTGGTAGCCGTGGGCGTGGCACACCGAGTTGGCACCGAAGGGATCCCGGGCCCGAAGGGGGTTCAGGGGGTCCTCCATCAGGCTGGATCCCCCGCTCTCGGTGACCTCGAGCTTGTACTCCACCCGGGAGCCTTCGGGTAGCTCCAGGACCAGAAACCAGAGGTCGGTTCCGTCGATCCGGTGGAACGGCTGTGTGGCGGGAAGCCCCTGGATCCAGTGCCGAAGCGCCACTCCCTCCACATCGCCCCGGTAGACGAAGGTGCAACGGCCCTCCTCCACCAGGGGGAAGGTGTGCCGGTCCAGAAAGGCCTGGACGGCCGATGCATCTGGAGGGCCGCCAGCCACAAGCCGCCGCAGGGCTGGAGGGAGCGAAGTCACGTCGGGTCGGTTCGTCATGAGGGTCGTGCCGGCACCTCACGTTCGCCGTGCAGAAGAGAGAAGGCGGTGAAAGTCAGTTCCACCTGGACCGGCAGGCCGCCGTTGGCCCATGACCACCGCAAGGTTACGACCCTGGCATGCCGGAGTTCCGCCCGACTCCACGTCCCCGGCGTCCGGTTCGTACCCCCAGGAACCCGCACCGCGACCACAGCCCCCCTCCTGGGCAGGCTGCGAGAATTCCGCACGGGTAAAGCTTGACGTACGGCCCTCGAGCCCGATACATCTGGCGTAGGCGTTCTCTTGTCGGGGTGGGCAGATGCGGGGTCCGACACCCTACGGCCCGTCCCGGCTTTGTCAGCACGCCAGCTTCTTGTGCGTGGCGGGCGCCCGATGGAACCACCACCGGTTGTCGACGCGCCGCCCCGAGGATGGCTGTCTCCCAGGGAGACCACATCTCCATGAGCGATCCCTTCCGTCGCGTGACCTCGTTTCTGACCGAGCTGAAGCGGAGACGCGTCTATCGGGTGGGAATCGTGTACGCGGCGGTGGCGTTCGTCCTCCTCCAGGGCGTCGACCTCATGGCCGACCCGCTGGGCCTCCCGGGCGTGGTGATGACGGTCCTGGTGGTCGCCGCCCTCTTCGGCTTTCCCCTGGCGCTTGTGCTGGCCTGGGCATTCGAGGTGACACCGGAAGGGGTGCGGAAGACGGAGGGCCGCTCCGTGGACCGCCAGGCTGTGGACCCCGAAGGTGAAACGGTCCAGTCTGCAAGTCCGGAGAGTCGAGGTGCAGGCGGCGTCGCCGTGCTCCTGGGCGCAGGCGTTCTCCTGGCTGGGGCCGTGGGATGGTGGCTTCTGACTCCCACCGCCGACACCGCCGTCGACGTCTCCGGGGTCCGGTCCGTGGCGGTGCTGCCCCTCGAGAACTTCTCCGGAGACCCGGGAGAGGAGCCTTTCGTATCCGGGATGCACGAAGAGCTGATCAACCAGCTCAGCCAGGTGGGCGCCCTGTTGGTGAAGTCCCGCACCTCGGTGATGCGCTATCGGACGGGCGACTTCCCTCCCCTGTCGGACATCGGCCGCGATCTGGGCGTGGACGCGATCCTGGAGGGCTCCGTGTACCGGGTGGACGACCAGGTCCGCATCACGGTCCAACTCATCCACGTCCCCACCGACACGCACCTCTGGTCCGACTCATTCGTCCGGGACCTTCGCGACGTATTGGCTCTCCACAGCGAAGTGGCCCGGGCGGTGGCCCACGAGGTACACGCGGTGCTGACCCCCGAAGAGAGCCGGCGCCTCGCGAGCACCCGCGAGGTGGACCCGGGGGCGCTGGAACACTACGTGAGGGGGCGCTACCTCTGGAACCAGCGGGAGGAGGGCCCGCTTCGCGAAGCGCTTGCCGAGTTCCAGGCCGCGTTGGAGATTGACCCCGCGTACGCCCAGGCGTGGGCAGGGATCGCCGACACCTACGTCGTCCCGGCGGGTTCAGGGTTGGCCGGGGACGGCCGCGCTCGGGGCATCGAGGCGGCCCGGCGCGCTCTGACGTTGGACAGCACCCTGGCGGAGGCTCACACCTCTCTGGCCTACGGTCTGGTGGGTGAATGGGCCTGGCAGGACGCGGAACGCCATTTTCGTCGCGCCATCGCCCTGAACCCCAGCTACGCCACGGCGCACCAGTGGTATGCCGAGCTCCTGGCCGCCCAGAACCGCATGGACGAAGCCGTGGCGTCGGCCCGGAGGGCCACGGTTCGCGATCCGTTGTCGCCCATCATCGCCTGGAACCTGGCGAGAATCCTCTACTTTGCTCGACGCCCCCACGAGGCGCTTGAGCAACTCCGGCGCGCATCCGACTCCGACGCTCGCGACCCCATGGTCGGCACGCTGGCCTACATCAGCATGGGGCAACCGGACTCGGCCTGGGCGTATCTTCTGGACAGCGGTGTACCCCCGCCTCCGGTCCGAAGTGAGCTGGAGCGGCTCCGGAGGGCAGGGGCAGGTCCGGTGTCGGCGATGGGCGCCGTTCTCAGGGAGCCGGCTGAAACGGGTGCAGACGCCGCGGGTCCGGCCTCCGGCTCAAGCCCCCCCGAGGCCCTCCTCCAGGTGATTGACCTCTGGGTAGCGATCGATGAGGGACGCCTGGACCACGCCCTCGATCTCCTCGCAGAGGAAATCGGGATCCGCCGCATCGGTGCGTTCGTTGTCGACTTTGCTGCCGATCCGTTCCTGGATCCGATCCGGGGCGATCCCCGTTACAGGGAGCTGCTCCGGGAGGTGGGCTTGGCGGAATATTGGCCGGCGGCCGTTGGCGCCGGGGGAAGGCCCGGCTTGGACAGCCTGTCTCCTTCCCCCGTCCGATCCGGGACATCGTGACCGTTCGCTGCGGTTCGTGCGCCGGGCCGGTCCTTGCGAGAGGGGGCATCCAAGCCTGATATTGAATGGTACACACCTTGCTTGCCAGGGGACCTGAGGTCCGCACCGTCTTCCTTTCCCCGCAGTCACCGGGAGGAGCTCCGCATGGTCCAGCGCATCCTGGTCCCCCTCGACGGGTCCGCCGTGGCGGAACGCACGTTTCCCTACGTGGTCGCGCTCCACAGGGCCTTCCGGTCCGAAGTGGTCCTTTTCCGGGTCGTCGAGGCCGAACCGGGGCGTCCCGGGCTCTTCTCCGAGAGCATGGGATGGAGGCTGGCCGATGCCGAGGCACGCTCCTACCTGAAGACGATCGCGGGACGCCTCCATGAGCACGGGATCGAAACCGAAATCGACGTGGCGGCAGGGCGGGCCTCCACCGAGATTCTGGACGCGATCCGTAGATGGGACGCAGACCTGGTTGTCCTCGCCCCCAACGGGAGCGGCAAGATCGACTTCTCCCCTTCCGGAGGCACCTCTGGGAAGGTGATCTCATCCGCGGACTCCTCGTTCCTGCTGGTCCAGGCCGCCCCCGAGGCAGGCTCGGCCGAGAGTCCGGTTCGGCGGGTCGTGGTCCCCATGGACGGGTCTCCGCGGTCCGAATGGGCTCTCAACCTGGCAGCGACCCTGGCCCGTGCGAACGGGGTGGAACTCGTTCTGGTCCATGTGGTGGCCCGCCCGGAGCTCCTGCAGGGAGCCGGCGCCTCCACCGAGATCTCGAGGCTCGCGGATCAGCTTGTGGAAGCAAACCGGGTCGCCGGGCTCCAGTACCTGGAGGAGCGGAAGCGGCAGCTCTCCTCCTCCGAGCTTCCGGTCAGCACCCGTGTGGCCGTCGCCGGCAGCGTGCCTCGAGCCATTCACGATCTGGCTTTCCGGGAGGATGGATCCCTTCTCGTGCTCTCGGCTCACGGAAGGGCCCCGGGGTCGGGGTGGCCTTACGGAGGGGTGGCCTGGACTCTCCTCTCCGGGAGCCCTGGTTCGACCCTTGTCTTCCAGGACATCCCCCGGCGACAGCCCGAGCGGACTGATCGAAGGGGTCGGTACGCCCGTGTACCCTCCCGCTTCGGCGGGCCGGGTAGCGAGTGACCGCCGAACCTTCCTCCCACCCCTACGAGGACAGGGCGCGGACCCTGGGTCGGAACCATGCGTCCCAGGCCATCGACCGGCGAGCCATGGATCCGGTCAGGCAGCGCCTGAAGGCCGTCGACTCCTTTCTGGCAGAGGTCGACGACACCTTGCGGGAGGGCGATCCGGAAACCCGGAGATCCCCGGCCCGTGAGTGGCTTCTCGACAACCGCCACTTGATCCAGGAGGCCCTTCTCCAGGTTCGTCAGGACCTTACCCGGGCGTTCATCCGGGAACTCCCCATCCTGGACGCCCAGGACGGGCAGCCGACGATCCGGATCCTGAACGTGGCCCGAGAGCTCGTCCGCAGTGAACGGGCCCACGTCGATCTGGACCGGGTCCGGGAGTTCCTCCGGGTCTACCAGCGAGAGTGTCCCCTCACCATGGGGGAGCTCTGGGCCTTTCCCCTCCTCCTCCGCATCACCCTCCTGGACGAGCTCGCCTTCGTGGGTGGCGCGCTGATACACACCGAGCCCCCCGAATTCCTGAGCCAGGTCTCGGCCCCCCTCCAGGAGGAGGGCTCGGTGGAGGAAAGGGTCTCCGGAGCGATCCGGTCCCTGCGAGCTGTGGCCCGGGAGGACTGGAATCGTTTCTTCGAGGCCACCAGCCGGGTCGATGACCTCCTCCGGAAGGGAGATCCGGCAGGAATCTATCCACGGATGGACTTCCCGACCCGGGATCGGTACCGGAAGACCGTGGAGGAGTCGGCTCGGGCGAGCGGACGATCCGAGGAGGAGGTCGCGCGAATCGCCCTGGAGATGGCTGGAGCGTCGGCCGGGGAGGGGGCCTCCGAGGACGGACATCTGGGCCGGATCCTGGTGGGTCCGAGGAGGCGAGAGTTCGAGAAGGCCCTGGGCTGTCGGATTCCCTTGCGAGTCCGCCTCCGCCGGCTCATGGAGTCCGTCGCGTTTCCCCTCTACGCCGGGTCCGTCTACGGCCTGAGCCTGGCGGCCCTCCTGATCCTGGTGAGCCCGGTGATCCGGGACGGCACGGGGCTCCAGGTCGCTCTTGCGGTGGCCATCGGGCTCTTTCCCGCCCTGACGGTGGGTATCTCCCTGGTGAACAGCGCGGTACCGAGCCTCGTGCCTCCTCGGGTCCTGCCCAAGCTTGCCTTCGAGAAGGGCATTCCGGAGACGTGGAGGACGGCGGTTGCGGTCCCCTGTCTCCTGACCCATCTCGACGAGGTGGACGGCCTCCTGGGGCAGATCGAGATGAACTTCCTGGGCAACCGGGATCGAAACCTGACCTACGTCCTGCTGACGGACTACGGGGACGCCCCGGAACCGGAGGTGCCCGGGGAAGAGGCGCTCCTGGAACACGCCCGGACCGGAGTGCGGCGACTGAACGAGCGACACGGGAACGCCGGCGGAGGACCGTTCATCCTTATCCACCGGTTCCGTCGCTGGAACGAGGCAGAAGGTCGGTGGATGGGATGGGAGCGGAAGCGGGGCAAGCTGGAGGAGTTCAACGGCCTCCTGCTGGAAGGGGACCTCGGCGCATTTCCTGAAAGAGAAGGGAACCTGGACCGTCTCCGGGAGACCCGCTTCGTCCTGACCCTGGATGCCGATACGTTCCTTCCCCAGGGGGCCGCCCGGCGCCTGGTGGGCACCCTCGCCCACCCCCTGAACCGACCCCGCTTCGACGGGGAGGGACGGGTCGCGGAGGGATACACGGTCCTGCAGCCCAGGGTGGAGGTCCTTCCCGACGATGGAGCCCGGACCCTCTTCTCCCGGGTCTTCGAGGCCGACCGAGGTCTGGATCTCTACAGCCAGGCCGTCTCCGACGTCTACCAGGACGTGCTCGGCGAAGGGACCTTCACCGGGAAGGGGCTCTACGACGTGGCGGCCTTCGAGAAGAGCCTGGAAGGCAGGGTTCCGGAGAACGCCCTTCTCAGCCACGACCTGTTCGAAGGGATCCATGGCCGGTCGGGGCTCGTAACCGATGTGGTTCTCTTCGAGGACTTTCCCAGCGATCTCCGGACCTACCTGCGCCGCCTCCACCGCTGGGTCAGGGGCGACTGGCAGCTCCTTCCCTGGCTCCTTCCCCGCGTGCCCTCCCGGGATGGCCCCAGGGTGTCGAACCGGATCGACCTCCGGGGCCGTTGGAAGATCCTGGACAATCTGCGAAGGAGTCTGCTGGCCCCGTCGCTGCTCGCCCTCTTCCTGGCCGGATGGTTCTTCCTTCCGGGTTCGGTGGGCTGGTGGACCGGAGCGGTGGCTCTGGTCCTGGCGGTGCCGATCCTCCTGGGAGCGGGCTTCGTTTTCCGGGTCCGGGCCGGCGTCTCCCGACGATGGGCCTTCGTCCGGGACCGGACGTTGCTGCGGGGATCGGGCACCCTCCGATGGGTCCTGGCCCTCGTCTTCCTTCCCCATCAGGCCCGAATCGAGATCGATGCCATCGTCCGGACCCTTTATCGGCTCGCGGTCAGCCGGCGGCGCCTCCTTGAGTGGACCACGGCGGCCCACGTTGCTCGGCAGGCCCGGGAGAAGCAGAGGCGCCGGACTCTCTGGAGAGAAATGGCCGAGGCGCCGGCCCTGGCCCTCGGGGTGGCGGGGCTCTTCCTCCTGGCGGGGTCGATTCCGATCTGGGTCGTTCCCCTTCTCCTGGCCTGGTTCTTCTCACCCCTCCTGGCGTGGTGGACCGGCATATCACGGGAAAAGGTGGAGGCCCGTCTGACCGAGCAGGAGAACCTCCTCTTCCGGTCGGTGGCCCGCCGGACCTGGTCCTTCTTCGAGGAGTTCGTGGGGCCCGAGGACCACTGGCTTCCACCCGACCACTTCCAGGAAAGCCCCCGGGGGGCCGCTGCCCACCGGACGTCTCCGACGAACGTGGGCCTTACCCTCACCGCCGCCCTGGCCGCATACGATCTGGGATACCTCACCATCCCCCGCCTGGTGGCGACCCTGTCGAACACCCTGGACGGCATGGAGCAACTGGACCAACACCGGGGGCACCTCCTCAACTGGTACGACACCCGACACCTGACCCCTCTGGAACCCCGGTACGTCTCCACGGTGGACAGCGGGAACCTGGCGGCGTGTCTCCTGGTGGTGGGACAGAGCTGCCGGGAGCTGGCGCAGAATCCGGTCCTCCGGCCCCAGGAGCTCCAGGGGCTCCTGGACACCATCCGGGAGATGGAGACGGTCCTCCGGGAGATCCCTCCAGAGGCTTTCCCCGCCGAGGGACGCCTCCTGGAACGGCTCCGAGAGGTGGAGCGGACCCTGGGCGCCGAGGGAGTGGATCCCAGATCCAGGAGGCTGATCCGCCGACGGATCATTGACGAGTTCATCCCGGCCATGGAAGACGCCCTTGCCGGGATGGTAGGAGCGGAAGGAACCTCCCTGGAACCGGAGATCCTGAGCAGGCTCAAGGGATGGATCATCCGGATTCGACAGCAGGCGGCCGGCGTTGCCGCAGGGGTGGAGGAGCTCATGCCATGGGTGCCCGTGTTGGGCCAGGCTCCCCCGGAGATCGCCGGCGAGGGGGCGGACCCGAAGGTGCGAAGTGCGTTCCAGGAGCTTTCCGACATCCTTCCCGCAGAGCTTCCCCTGTCCCGGATCCCGGGTGCGGTGGAGGAGGCCGAAGCGCACCTGGACCGACTCGGGAGGCTTCTCCCCCAGGACGGTCCGGGGATGCCCTGGCTCGATGAGATGCAGGAAGCCCTCGCTGCGTCCGAGGCCTCGGACCGACTCCTCCACGAACTGTCCCTCCTGGAGCGTCGGACCCTGGAATGGGTGGAGCAGATGGACTTCCGGTTCCTCTACAATTCCCGGAAACGCCTCTTCCACATCGGCTTCGACGTTTCGGCGGGGACGCTGGACGAGAGCTACTACGACCTCCTGGCTTCGGAGGCCCGGATCGCCAGCTTCCTGGCTTCGGCGAAGGGGGAAGTGCCCACCCGACACTGGCTTCAGCTCGGTCGGCCCTTCGGGCGTACGGGGGGGTCTGCCACTCTCCTTTCATGGGCGGGAACCATGTTCGAGTACCTCATGCCCCCCCTGTTTCTCGCCACTCCCCGGGCGTCGCTCCTGGCCATGGCGTGCCGCTCCGCCATCGACCGCCAGATGGCCTTTGCGGCTCGGCATCGGATTCCGTGGGGAATCTCGGAATCATCCTACAACCACCTGGACACCCAGGGCACCTATCAGTACCGGGCGTTCGGGATCCCGGAGCTCGCGATCCGCCGGGAGGTGGGAGACCGGCTCGTGGTATCCCCCTACGCCAGCCTGCTGGCCCTCCCCTTCCGGCCCCGGGCAGTCCGAGAGAACGTGGAGCACCTCGTGCGACTGGGGATGCTCGGACCCCATGGCCTCTACGAAGCCATCGACTTCGGCCGGGCGGCCGGAACGAGGGGAGAGGAACCGGGGATCATCCGGTCGTTCATGGCACACCATCAGGGAATGATCCTGGCGGCCGTATCGAACCACCTGACCGGTGACCTGATGGTCCAGCGCTTCGGGCGGGATCCACGTACCGCCGCGGCCGCCTATCTGCTGTATGAGCGCACCCCGGGCCATGTCCGCCTCGAGCGGCGCCTTCCCCACGCGCCGGACCAACCCGAGGCCCATGGGCGTCCGGCGGGAGTGGAAAGCTGGTCGCCGAGCCCCGACCGGGACACTCCAAGCGTCCACGTGCTGTCGAACGGAGCCCTCTCCGCCCTGGTTACGGCCCGGGGAGGCGGAGGGCTCCGGTGGCAGGGGAAGGCCATGACGCGCTGGCGCGCCCATCCGTCGGTGGACGAATGGGGGAGCTGGATCTACATCCAGGACCTGGAGCGAGACCTTGTCTGGTCGGCGGCCCAGGAGCCGGCGCCCCAGGGCGCCGAGGAAGAAGCCGTGGTGTTCGCTCCCCACCGGGTCGAGTACCGACGACGGGTCCAGGGCGTATCCAGCCACACCACGGTCCTGGTGCCCCGGGACGGGAATGTGGAGATCCGTCGAGTCGTCCTGACCAACCTCACCGGACGGACCCGGCGGCTTCGGCTCGCCAGCTACGGAGAGGTGGCCCTGGCCGATGTGGCTGAGGACCGGCGCCATCCGGCCTTCCAGAAGCTCTTCGTGGAATCCACGTACCTGGACGAGGCCCGAACCCTTCACTTCCGCCGCCGGCGGGCCTCTCCGGAGGAGCCTCCGGTCCACCTGGCCCACGGACTCGGGGAGACCACCAGGAACGTGCGGTTCGTGACATGGGAGACGGACCGGGAAGCGTTTCTGGGGCGAGGGGGATCCCGATCGTCCCCGGCGATCCTCCGGGACGGTGCCGGCGCGGGGATGGAGGCGCCGGCCGAGGGGGCGGCCGCAGACGGCCGGGGGTTCCGCACGACCCTGGATCCCATCTTCTCCCTCATCCTGGAGGTGGATCTGCCTGCGGGAGGGGAGGCCCGGGCCACCTTCCTGACTTCCGTGGGATCGTCCTCGGAGAGCGTTCTGGAGGACATGGACCGATTCCGGTCCCCAGGGACGGCCAGCTGGGCCGAAGACCGGGCCAGGGTCGGGTGGGAGGAAGGACTCCATGATCTGGGCATTCCGCCTGGGGAAATCCAGGCGGCCCAGCGGGTCTGGTCCGCCATGGTGCGGCCGTTCCACAAGCTCCGCACCACGGAGCCCGATGGGCAGCCGTACAGGGTCCACCGGAGGGACGCACTCTGGGGACTCGGCATTTCCGGTGACCACCCGGTGCTCCTCCTGCGGATCACGCATCTGGACCAGGAAGAACGGTTGGAGGAGGTTCTCCGGTTCCACGCTCTCTGGCGACGGATGGGCATCCGGGCCGACGTCGTCATCCTGGATGAATCGACGGAGGGGTACCACCAACCGATCCGGGACCGGATCGTAGGGGCCCTGAGCCGCCTGAAGACCGACGACCTCTTCCACAGGCCGGCGGGGGTTCATCACCTGCCCATCTCCCGGCTGGACTCAGTCCATCAGGCTGCCGTAGAAGCGGTGGCCCGGGTCCGGCTCGACGCCACCCTGGGGTCTGCATCCGATCAACTCAAGGCCCTGGCGCAGGACCCCATCCGACTGCCCCCCTTCGTCCCGGTCCCCGGAAGGTCGGGGCCCGAACCCGAGCCCCCGACCCTTCCCCGGCCGACCGACCTTCTCCTGGACAACGGCTTCGGAGGGTTCAGTCCCGACGGACGGGAGTACGTCATCCAGCCTCCCGACGACGAGGACACCCCCGCCCCCTGGATCAACGTGGTGGCGACCCCGGAGATGGGGTTCATCGTGTCGGAGCGAGGATCCGGATTCACCTGGGCCGGAAACAGCGCGGAGCATCGGCTCACGTCGTGGGCCAACGACCCGGTCCTGGACCGGACGGGGGAGGCCCTCTACATCCGAGACGAAGAGACCGGGGCCGTCTGGAGCCCGACCCCGGGACCGTCACCGGGGCGGGGTCCGTATCAGGTCCGACACGGCGCTGGCTACTCCAGGTTCCACCACCGGAGCCAGGGCCTGGACCAGCAGTGCGAGGTCTTCGCTGCCTTCGAGCCGGCCGCCAAGGTGTGGAGCGTCCGGCTCGAGAACCTGATTTCCCGCCCCCGGCGGCTCACCGTCACCTTCTTCGCAGAGTGGACCCTCGGGGGAAGCCGGGAGCGAGAGGCTCCCCATGTGGTGACCCGCTTCGACCCTTCGTCCGACGTACTCACGGCCGAGAACCGCTTCGCGCCGGCGGCCGGCCCGCCGGTGGCGTTCCTGGCCTCGGATCGACCCCTCCACAGCTGGACCATGGATCACGAGGAGTTCCTCGGGCGAGGCGGGCTGGCGAACCCCGCCGGCATGCACCGGATCGGCCTGGCTCAGGCGGCGGGGGGACGCCGCGATCCGTGCGGGGTCGCCCAGATCCACGTCAACCTCGATCCCCACTCGGAGACGCTGGTCCACTTCTTCCTGGGAGCCGCAAACGACATCAGTGAGGCCGTGGAACGGGTTCGGTCGCTCCGGGCGCCCGGGGCGGTGGAGCGCTCCAGCGAGGGAGTTGCCTCGTTCTGGGAAGACCTCCTGTCCCGGACCCGGGTCTCGACCCCCGACCCCGCCCTGGACCTGGTCCTGAACCGGTGGGCCCGCTACCAGTCCCTCTCATGCCGGATCTGGGGGCGCTCGGCCCTGTACCAGTCCGCCGGCGCCTTCGGCTTCCGGGATCAACTCCAGGACGTGCTGGCCTTCCTGACCGACGCTCCGTCCATCGCCCGGGATCATATTCTGGAGGCGGCTCGGCACCAATTCGTCGAAGGGGACGTCCTCCACTGGTGGCATCCGCCCGAGGCCCGGGGGGTTCGCTCCCGTTGCTCCGACGACCTCCTCTGGCTTCCCTTCGCGGTAGCCTCGTACGTCCGGGCCACTGGCGACACCGGGATCCTGGAGGAGCAGGTGCGCTTCCTGGAGGGACCGCTCCTGGCCACAGACGAGCAGGAGCACTACAGCACCTTCAGGCCCTCGGACGAAGTGGCCAGCCTTCACGAGCACTGCCTTCGCGCGCTTCGCAGGGGCATGACCCAGGGGCCGAACGGGCTACCCAGGATCGGGCTCTCGGACTGGAACGACGGGATGGACCGACTGGGACGGAAGGGTCGGGGGGAAAGCGTCTGGCTGGCGTGGTTCTCCACGGCCACCGCCCGAGCCTACGCCGAGATCTGCCGTGAGAAGGGCGACGAAGACCGGGCCCGGGAGCTGGAGGAAGCAGCCGGGTCCACCGGGGATGCCGCTGAAGCGTTCGCCTGGGACGGGGCCTGGTACCTGAGGGCGACCCACGACGACGGGAGCGTGGTGGGAAGCTCCCAGGACCCGGAGTGCCGGATCGACTCCATTTCCCAGTCCTGGTCCCTTCTGTCCGGGGCCGGCGACCCCGAGCGAGCTCAGCAGGCCATGGCCTCCCTCGCGCAGGAACTCATCGACGAGGAGCACGGCCTCGCCCTGCTCCTGACGCCTCCGTTCGATCGGGACCCAAGGTGGCCCGGCTACATCCGGGCCTATCCTCCCGGTGTCCGGGAGAACGGAGGGCAGTATTCCCACGCCGCGACCTGGGCAGGATGGGCCCTGGCGGCCCTGGGCCAGGGCAGCGAGGCTCTCCGGGTGTTCCGCTACGTGTCGCCGCTGCATCGGACCCGCAGCCGGGAGGACACCCTCCGCTACCGGATCGAGCCCTACGCCGTGGCCGGGGACATCGCCGGCCCGCCGGAGCATGCCGGCAGAGGCGGGTGGAGCTGGTTCACGGGATCCGCCGCCTGGCTTCATCGCCTGGGGTTGGAGGCGATCCTGGGCATCCGTCCAGACAGGGGAGGCATCCGGGTGGATCCCTGCATCCCTCCGGAGTGGCCCTCCTTCGAGGTGGAGCTCAGGAGAGGGCGAGTCACCTACCGGTTCCGGATCGAGAACCCGGACGGTGTGAGCCGGGGGGTGGTGCAGGTGGAGCTGGACGGTGAGCTGCAGGACGACGCCTGGGTTCCCCTGGAGGACGGTGGCACGGAGGCGACCGAACGGGACGTTCGGGTGGTGCTGGGGCCCGAGGCCGGTGACACCTCTGCGCGGCGCGCCGGGCGCCGAATCCTTCCCTGACACACCTTCCGCGGCCTCGTCGCTGACGGACGTCGCACCACCCGGGGCCAGCCTCGAAAGGGGTTGACGGCAGGAACGAACAAATCGGTATTATCCACGCTAAGGCCACTCAAATGAGGAGGAGACAAATGGACCAGGAGATGCAGGACGCACTGAACCGACAGATCAACAAGGAGCTCTTCGCCGCATACCTCTACTTGTCCATGTGCGCTCACTTCGAATCCCGGAGCCTGAACGGATTCGCCCGGTGGATGCGGGCCCAGGCCCAGGAGGAGCTGGACCACGCCATGCGCATCTTCGACCACTTGAACGAACGTGGAGCGAGGGTGGAGCTGGCGGCCCTGGACGAGCCGAGCCGGGAGTTCGGCGACCCCGCGGAGGTGTTCCAGCAGGCGCTCGACCACGAGAAGGCGGTCACCCAGATGATCCACCAGCTCTACGACATGGCCATGGAGAAGCACGACCACGCGACCCAACTCCTCCTGGAGTGGTTCATCACCGAGCAGGTGGAGGAGGAGGACAGCGTGGGAACCGTGGTGGACCAGCTCCGGATGGCCGGCGACAACCAGGCCGCCATCCTCATGCTGGACCGGGAGCTGGGAGGCCGGCAACACGGAGCGGAATGAGGAGGGCCGAGGAGCGGGGGCCAATCTGCGATCTGCAGAACGCAAGGTCCCCGTTGTTGAGTCACATCACAGAGACGGCGCCGACTTCATCTCCTCCGCCTGCTCATCCATCACCTCGCTGCGGCCATAGACGTCATGGTGAAAGCGAACCGTCCCGTCCTCCTGCGCCCACGCCGTAAAGTACAGCAGATAGACGGGGAGGGCTCGGTCGAGCTTGATCCAGTTCTCTTCGCCGGTGGCCAGGATGGCATCGAGGGAGTCGGGATCGCGGTCGGACTGGAGCCGCAGTAGCATCCTCGCGAAGTCGCGCGGTCGCTCGATCCGCACGCAGCCGCTACTGAACGCACGCTCCGTCCGCGCGAAGAGATGGCCGTCGGGCGTGTCATGCAGGTACACGTCGAACTCGTTCGGGAAAATGAACTTGAAGCGACCGAGTGAATTCATCGGCCCCGGGCGCTGCCTGACCCGCCCCTGGTACACCTCCATGTCATTCTTTGCCAGATAGTCCGGATCGGCCTCCATCGCGGGGCGGATCGTCCGCTCCATGATTCCGTCCGGTATGTTCCAGTACGGGTTGACGACCACGTACTGGATCGAGTCCGCGAAGAGGGGGGTGGCCGTGTCAAGCTGGCCGACCACCACGTTCATCGCTTCGATGACGCGCCCCTCATCGACGACCTCCATCTCGAAGCCGGCGATGTTCACGAGAACGTACCGCTCGCCAAGGCTCTTCGGAAGCCAGCGCCAGCGATCCAGGTTGAGCCGCAGCTCGGCGATCCACTCCTCTACCGTATGGTTGAGCTCTCGGAGGGTCGTGGCGCCAACGACGCCGTCCGCCTGGACCGCATGCCGTGCCTGGAAGCGCTGGACCGCGCGCTCCAGGTCGGGATCGAAGAAGGTCGGATCGGAGACGCCGGCCTCCGCGAGAACGGCTTCCTCCACATCCACACCCGCCATCAGCCGCTGCCGGAGCAACGCGACCGATTCGCCGCGATCACCCTTCTGCAGCGTGGTGTCGGCCTCCACCCAGCTCCAACCGCCGCCAACCTCCGCCTCCTTGAAGGCGAGCAGCGCCGTACGCATCCGCTCATATTGGGGCAGTGAAGGCCGGAGTTCCCGGACAAGCTCCGCCGGATCCTCGCCCGCGATCACCCGGCGGATGATCGTGCCACCCGGCGGCTCATCCCCGGCGATCCGGTCGTCGAGCCCGGCCTCGGCCGGCTCGAGCATTCCCATGACGAGGTCGTGTGCCAGCCGGTTGAAGCCCTCCGTCAGGAGGACGTCGAGGTCGGCCAGATGGAGGACGGCAAGGGAGTCGCTCAGGTGAGCGTCGCCTGTCTCTTCCACCCCCGCGAGCACGGCTGTGGCGACATCGTACCGGTATCGCTCAGGCGGCAAACCGTCCTCCCAGGCACGCCCGAGCGCCTCGTGCAGCGCGTTGCCCTGCGCGAGGAGGTTCTTCGGGCCAACCCATGCCGACTGCCAGTCGCGTCCCCGATAGAACTCGATCGTAGCCGCTGAAACGTGCAGGGTGTCACCGCCCGTCAGGGGGATGACGGAGCCTTCCTCGGCCATACCCAGCATCGCGCGGACCGCTTCGGCCCTCTGGACCTTCAACTCCGCTTCATCCCCGGTGCAGGCCGCCAGGAGAAGACTCGCCGCCAAGGTCGTCAGCACCATGGAATACCCCCGCCGGGGTGCACGACGGGCGGCTCCCGCCTCATTGGATCCGGTTTGATTTGCTCTGTACTGCATACGCTTCGTTCCTCGCACCATTGGAGACGTGCTTCGCTGGGACTTCGCGCCGGACCTCCAGGCGTTGCTGAAGCGGCCGATCGTCCGTTCCTGTCATAGGAAGCTACCGGAGAGCACGCATTGGGGTTGATCCCCCAATGGGACGAGGACCGGTGTACAGAGCGTAGCCCGAATGGATTAGAAGGCCTTCGACTTTCAGAAGCTCCAGGAGGCTGTCCCGGTCCGCCCGGACGACGCGGACGACCATGACGAGAATCGCGGTCACCCAACGGATCGCCATCAGGAGGCCGACGACAGCCCGCCTCTCTCAACCGGCGCGCATCCCCTCGGCCAGAACGTCCTCCACCCACCCGTGAACGTCGTGCGTGCGCACCGTGGCCTCGGCCCTTGCCATCCGTTCCTTCCGTTCCAGCAGGGGCATTCGAAAGGCGCAGAGGAGGGTCGTGGCCACGCTATCCGGCTCGCACGGATCAACCAGCAGGGCGTTGGAACCCAACTCCGCAGCGGCACCGGCAAAGGCACTGAGGATGATGACACCCGAGCCCTGGTTGGCGACTGCGTACTCCTTCGCCACCAGGTTCATCCCGTCGTTGAGGGGCGTGACCAGTGCCACGTCCGCCGACCGGTAGTGGGCCAGGAGGTCCGATCGACCCCATGAGTCGTAGAGGTACTCCACGGGCTGCCAGGCGTCGGTCCCCCATCGCTCGTTGATCGAGCGGGCCAGCCTCTCGATCTCGCGCTTCGTCTCCCGATACGCGGGAATCTGATCCCGGCTGGGGACCACGAGCTGCTTCAGGAGCACCGAGCCCCGCAGTTCCGGATATTTTTCCAGCGCCAGGTCGAAGCCGCGCAGCTTCTCCGGAATTCCCTTGGAGTAGTCGAGTCGGTCCACACCCAGCATGAGCGTCCGGCCCCCCAGACTTTTGCGGATCTCCCGTTCCATTGCCACCACCACCGGGCCGTGGGCGGCGGCCGAAAACTCGGTCGCATCGATGGAGATGGGAAACGCCCCGGTCCGGATCTCTCGTCCCCGAAAGAAGGGATGTCCGTCCACGGACCCGTGGGAGAAGGCGTCGGGGACGATGTGACGGGCGGCGTCCAGAAAGTTGTCTCGACTCCCGCTCGTCTGAAATCCCAGCAGGTCGAAGTGGCACAGTCCCTCTACCAGTTCCCCGGCCCAGGGCATACGCTCCAGAAGCTGAAACGGAGGAAATGGGATGTGAAGGAAAAAGGCGAGCCGGTGATTCGACCCCAACGCCCGAAGCTCCTTCCCGGCCAGCATGAGGTGATAGTCGTGGACCCAGATCAGGTCGTCCCAACCGGCCGTCGATGCCAGGGAACGGGCAAATCGACGGTTCACGGTCCGATACGCCTCCCAGTAGCGGGGCTCCGGATTCCAACGGTCGGGGAAGCCGTGGAAGAGGGGCCACAGGACCTCGTTGGCGAAGCCTCGATAGAAGAGGTCCTCCTCCTGGGCGCTGAGGGGAACGGCCTGGAGCGAGTA
>PWLA01000258.1 GCA_003559555.1 Gemmatimonadota bacterium
GCCTCGTGCTCGGCCCGCTCGCCCGCGCCTGGCCCAAGCTCGACTGGGCGCCGCGCCCGCTGCGCGCCAAGGCGACGCTGGAGGCGCTCTCGACCGACACGGTGCACGGCTATCTGCGGGCGGTGACGCTCCTTCCGGCAGCCGAGCGCGCCTGTCTCTTCAGCCGGGATTTCACCAAGGCACTCGGTGGCTACGATCCGGCCTCGGTTCTGGAGACCCACTTCCGCGAGGCCGATACCGACGATCCGTTGGCCCGTGCCCAGTATGTCGACCTGATGACCTGGCTGCCGGGACGCATGTTGGTCAAGGTCGATCGGGCGAGCATGGCGCATGGTCTGGAACTGCGCCCGCCGCTGCTCGACCACGAGCTCGTGGAATGGGCGGCCGGCCTGCCGCGGGCGCTGAAGCTGCGCGGCCGCACGGGCAAGGTCCTCTTGAAGCATGCGCTGGCCCCCCACCTGCCGCAAGAACTGCTTCACCGCCCCAAACAGGGGTTTTCATTGCCGCTCGCCCGCTGGCTGCGCGAGTATGCGATATACGGTGCGGCGGACGACGGCGCTGCTCGGGGCGACCCCGCGAGCGATTTTTTGGTATCGTCGTCGATTGCAAGGATGGTGCGAGACCACCAGAACCGGTACCGTGATCATTCATCGATAATGTGGAACATACTGGCCTTTAATCGGTCCCTGGCTTGCCGGTCGCCTGTGGTCGGCCGGTCGGACTTTGCCGCAAGCACGCTGTGAGGTGATCGGAGTCGAACAATGAAAGTCCTGCATATTCTCGATCACTCGCTGCCTCAACAGAGCGGCTATGTGTATCGAACCCTCAACATCCTGAAAGCCCAGCGGTCTCTCGGCTGGCAGACCCTGCATTTGACGTCGCCGAAGCAAGGACCTGCCGAGTTGGCGCAAGAGGTTGTCGACGGCTGGCACTTCTATCGGACGTCGCCGCGGCCGCCGACCGTATCGTCCGTCTGGAACGAAGTCGATGTGATGCGGACCATGGCTCGCCGGATCGACGACGTCGTGCGAACGGTGAAACCCACGGCCATCCATGCGCACTCGCCTCTCTTGAACGGCTATCCGGCGCTCTGGGTCGCGCGGCGGCATCGGCTGCCGATCGTCTACGAGGTCCGTGCCTTCTGGGAGGATGCCGCCGTCGACCATGGTACAGCCAGCGAGGGCGGCTTCCGCTATCGAGCGACCCGCGCCCTCGAAACCGCGCTGATGCGTCGAGTCGATGCCGTCGTCCCGATCTGCAACGGGCTCTATGCCGACATTGCCGCTCGCGGTATCAGTGAGAGCAAGTTGTTCATCGTCCGGAACTTCGTCGATTTGCGCCACTTCCAGCCGAAGCGTCCGCCCGACAACGAACTGCGGCGAAGGCATCGACTGACGGATTGCACCGTTCTGGGCTTCATCGGCTCGTTCTACCCCTACGAGGGCTTGCTTTTTCTGCTTCGGGCCGTCGCGCGTCTCTTCGCTCGACGCCCCGATGTCAAGCTGCTTCTGGTCGGTGGTGGTCCGCAGGCTGCGACAATTGAACAAGAAATAGAAAGCCTGGGGCTGGCCGACCGGATCGTCATGACCGGCCGCATACCGCACGAAGAAGTCGACAGCTATTACGATCTGATCGATATCCTGGTCTATCCGCGTCGCAGGATGCGCCTGACGGAGATCGTCACGCCGATCAAGCCGATCGAGGCCATGGCAAAAGGCCAGAACATCCTGGCTTCCGACGTCGGTGGGCACCGGGAGATCATCGGCGATCAAGTCACCGGCAAGCTTTTCGAAGCCGACTCGGTCGACGATTTTCTCATGAAGATCAATGAGATGCTCGATGACCGGCAATCGCTGTCACGATTGGCGGAGAACGCCAGGGCCCACGTCGTGCGCCGACACTCGGTCGAAATGGCAGCCGAGCGCTACGCTCAGATCTTCAAGACCGTGCTCGACCTCGCGCCGCTGCAACGGCTGCAGTTTCCGTGGGCCGCGCGAAACTCGAGCGCCGGTTGCTAGTGCTCTGTCGCTCGAGAAGGTTGGTGGACGGCTCGCGGACGTAAGCGTCCACCTCGCCGGGTCCGACGATACCTTGCCCGACGCCGCCCGATGACAGAAGGCATCCGAGCCAGACCGATACATGATCCATCATGGCGTGGCCCGTCTTCGCTGAATCTGTCGCTCCTCGCGCGATGCAGGTGGAATAGAACACGACAGCCGTCGTCTTCTCCTTCAGTGGCGAACATTCGAACGCGCAATCGCGTCCTTGGTATACGTGGCGCGACTCTCGCCACGCCCTGACCCGGGCTCGTTTTGCCACGGCATGCCGTGCCCGCTTCGATGGAACCTGGATCCCCGCCAAACGGAAAAACAATAACGGATCGCGACGCCCGAGCATCGAGTGCCAACGAAAAAACCAAATGCACCAGCGCACCACGAGAATCGGCAAGCGCCTCCTTTTCCGCCCGGCTTCGCGCCCGAGAACCACGACCCGCGCCGTTCCGGCAACGCCGCGAGTCCGCAACTGGATGGCATGATCGATGGACAGGACTGGCTTTTTGACCGATGAGCAGGAACTTTCGATCGTCGCGACGCTGGCCTCTTACCAACCAGAAGGCGAGCGAGGTGAGAAGGACATACTCCCCTATACATTCGGTCGATCGATCCTCGTCTTCGAACCGGCCGTCAACGATTTTTCTGCTGGTCGATTCGACGATGCCGTGGTTAGTAGCGGTATTGTCGGCATCGCGCGCGACCGCGTCGGGGGCAACTGGCCTCGTTTCGGCGGTCTCGGCGACACGATCGTCGACGGTGACGAGGAAACGGACTCCCCGGTGTTCGCGGACAATCTCCCCGACTACGATTACCTCTTGGACGGTGGCCGACTGATCGTCTTCCCGCGACCGGTCGAAGGCACTGACAGTAGCGAATCGCCTTTCCGCATCATCAGGCTGCCGTTTTCCGATGGCCTGCGCGCCGTCTTCGATCCCCCCTCGCCGCCCCCCGAGGTCCCCGTCGCCAATACGCCGCCCGAGGCGGCTGACGATACCGCCACCACCCGGGCCGGGGCGCCGCTGGTGGTCGACGTGCTGGCCAACGACACGGACGCCGACGGCGACCCTTTGGTAGTCAGCGACCTCGGCCCACCCGCCAACGGCAGCGCGGCGCTCAACGACGACGGCACGGTCACCTACACCCCCGACGAGGGCTTCGTCGGCACCGACAGCTTCACCTACACCGTCGACGACGGCCAGGGCGGTACCGCCGAGGCCACCGTCACCGTGACCGTCGAGCCGGCGCCGATCGTCGACACCCCGCCCGAGCCGGCACCCGAAACACCGCCGGTCGCCAACACCCCGCCCGAGGCGGCCGACGACACCGCCACCACCCAGGCCGGGGTCGCGGTGATGATCGACGTGCTGGCCAACGACAGCGACGCCGACGCCGACCCGTTGCAGATCACGGGACTCGGCGAGCCGGCCAACGGCTCGGCGGCGCTCAACGACGACGGCACGGTGACCTATACGCCCGATGACGGCTTCGCGGGCGACGACAGCTTCACTTACATCGTCGACGACGGCAACGGCGGTACCGCCGAGGCCACCGTCACCGTGACCGTCGAGCCGGCGCTCGAGACCCCGGTCGTAAACACGCCGCCCGTGGCCGCGGACGACACCGCCACCACCCTAGCCGGCACCGCGGTGACGATCGGCGTCCTCGACAACGACAGCGACGCCGACGGCGACCCACTGCAAGTCACGGCACTCACAGACCCCGCCAACGGCACGGTCGCGCTAAACGACGACGATGAGGTCGTCTATACGCCCAACCTCGGTTTCATCGGCGAAGACAGCTTCGGTTACACCATCGACGATGGCGAGGGCGGCACCGCCGAGGCCACCGTCACTGTCACCGTCGACCCCGAGCCCGGGGCGGTGGTCGGCACCGACGGGCCAGATGTGCTGGTCGGGCAAGACCCGGTCCAGAACACCGTCTACGGTCTCGGCGGCGATGACGTCATCTCGATCGCCGAGTCGTCGGCCAGCGCCACGATCTTCGGCGGTGCGGGCGTGGACACCGTCGTCTTCGACGACGCGTTCGACGCGTTCGCCGTCAGCTTCGCCGACGAGGCGGTGATCGTCACGGCCGCCGCCGACCGCGATCCGATCGGCGTCCGTACCCTCTACGAGGTCGAGCGCCTGCAGTTCACGGACGGCACGTTCGAGGTGGCGGGCGATGGTCTGGTGCCAGTCGACACGCCACCGGACGACACCGAGATCGTCGACACGCCGGGCGGCACCGGCACCTCGCTCGCCGACATGGTCCCCCAAGGGCTGACGTCGCCGGCCGTGCCGCAGGCAAGGGCGAGCGGCGACCTCGTCGGCTTCGGCTTCCAGGGCGGCGGCGGCGCGGCGCAATGGGTCACCATCGGCCAGGCCTTCGTCCAGGGCGACCTCAGGCCAGGCCAGAACCTGGCGCTCGACCTCGGCAGCACCAGGCTGCCGGTGCAGCTCGACGTCAAGGCGACCCACGGCGACGGCTCGGTGCGGCACGCGATGCTGACCTTCGAACTGCCGTCCGGCAGCGGCAACCGGGACGGGCTCCTGCAGGTCGACCCGCTCGTCCTCGCCTCGAATCCGGGCACGCTCACGGCGCAGAATGTGCTGAACAATGCCGGCTACGACCTGCAGCTGAAGCTCGACTTCGCCGACGGCGGCACGACCACGATCGACGCCAAGCAGGCCCTGGCCGAGGCCCTCGCCCAGGGCACCGTCAAGACCTGGATGCAGGGCCCGCAGGCCAGCGAGTTCATCGTCGAGGCCTCGATCAACGAGCATCTGGATGCCGAGTTCGCGATCCGCGCCTACGCCGACGGCCAGGTCCGCACCGACGTCATCGTCCGCAACGAGACCACCTACACCCCGGGCATCAAAACCTACACCTACGACGCTGCGATCATCCAGAACGGGGCGGCCAGCGTCAGCCATGCCGACGTCGGGCACTACCGCAACGCCAACTGGCACGAGGTGGTGTGGAACGAGGGCGAGCCCGAGGTTCATGTCATCCGCGACATGGCGTATCTCGCCGATACGGGCGCCGTCCCGACCTATGACCTTTCGATCGGGGTGCAGCCGCAGTCGATCGCCAGCGA
>PWLA01000174.1 GCA_003559555.1 Gemmatimonadota bacterium
GCCCACCGCCGCGATCCGGCCCTCCCGGACCCCCACGTCGGCCCGGAACCAGGGATTTCCGGTTCCGTCCACGACGTTGCCGCCCCGGATCAGGAGGTCGAAGGCGTCGTCGGAGGGGGCCTGGGCCGAGGCCAGGTGCGGGACGAGGACCAGGGCGAACAGGGCGACGGAGAGCCGCAGGGCGGCTGTCCGCATGACGACACGGTACATGGGAGGTCTCCTCGGGTTTTCCAGGTGGACCCAGGCAGAATGGGCCGCCGCTCCCCGCCGTGCAAGTCGGCCCGGCACGCCCCCCCCTGCGCCGTGAGCGATTCGGCCCCATCTTACGTCCATCATGGATTCCACCACCGAACCCGACCTCCGGGAGTCGCCCCTCTCCGGCGAAGAGCCCCTGGCCCACGTCACCCGCGACGGGGTCGAGTACACCATCCTGGGCACGGCCCACATCTCCCACAAGAGCGTGGAGACGGTGCGCCGCATGCTCGGCGGGGGCGACTACGACGCCGTGGCCGTGGAGCTCTGCTCGTCGCGCTAAAAGGCCCTCACCGACACCGCCGCCTGGGAGGAGCTGGACCTCTTCCAGATCATCCGGGAGGGCCGGGCGGCCATGATGATGGCCGGACTCGCCCTGGGGGCCTACCAGCGCCGGATCGCCGAGCAACTGGACATCGAGCCCGGCGCCGAGATGAAGGCGGCCATCGAGGTCGCCGGCGAGGGCGACCTTCCCGTTCAGCTCATCGACCGGGAGCTGGGGATCACCCTCCGCCGGACCTCCCGGCGCCTCTCGTGGTGGCAGCGCTACACCTTCACCGTCAGCATCTTCCTCTCTCTGCTCTCCCGGGAGGAGATCACCGAGGAGGAGATCGAGCGGCTGAAGGAGGGCGATGTGCTCACCGAGACCTTCCGGGAGCTGGCGGAGGGGTCGCCGGCCCTCTACCAGCCACTCATCGCCGAGCGGGACCGGTACATGGCCGCCCGACTGCGCCAGGAGAACGCCGGCCAGCCCGGCCGAAAGGTGCTGGTGGTCATCGGAGCCGGCCATATGGAGGGCCTGGTGGAGGCCCTGGGCCAGGACGGCCGCGACCCCGAAGCGGAGGTGGCCGAGCTGGACGACACTCCGCCCCCCTCCCGGCTGCTTAAGGCCATTCCGTGGATCCTGGTGGCGCTGGTCATGAGCGGCTTCGTCCTGGGGTTCTACCGAAGCCCCGAGCTGGGGTGGACGCTGGTGGCCACCTGGGTGGTGGCCAACGGGACGCTCTCGGCCCTGGGCGCCCTCCTGGCCCGGGGCCACCCTGCTACGGTCCTCAGCGCCTTCCTGGCTGCACCCCTCACCTCGCTGAACCCTACCATCGGGGCCGGGGTGGTCACCGGATCGGTGGAGTGCTGGATGCGCAAGCCCACCATTGGGGACTTCGAGACCCTCCGGGACGACGTGGCGGAGCTGAGCGGGTGGCGGACCAACTCCGTGGCCCGGATCTTTCTGGTCTTCGCCCTCTCGAGCCTGGGCTCCGTGGCCGGAAGCTGGCTCGCCGGCGCCCGGATGTTCGCCGAGTTGTTCTGAGTCCGGCCTCGCTCGCCGCCAGGCGCCCACCCGCGGGGAGTTGCCTACGGGGCCCCCGGCGCTTCATTCTGTAGGCATCGACCGTCGCTGTTCGCTACACCCCACGCCCCGAGACCACCATGCGACGACGCATCATCAAGCGATCCGGATCGGTTGCCGCCGCCGCGGCTCTCCTTCTCATCTTCCTCCCGGCCCTGGGCCTCCAGGCCCAGCAGCGCGACATCGCCGTGGAGCGCTTCGACGCGCTCTACGAGGTGGAGCCCGACGGCACCTTCATGGTGACCGAGACGCTGGACGTGCGCTTCGAGGGCTCCTGGAACGGCTTCGAGCGGGACATCTTCTACGACCATACCACGGCGGAGGGGCGCCGGGCCCGGGTGAGGATCTCCATGGAGTCCATCACCGACGCCGACGGCAACCCGCTGGAAGTGGAGGAGGAGGGAATCAGCCGGGGGCACCGCTACCGGATCTGGGTCCCCGACGCCCAGGACGCCACCCGCCGGGTGGTGCTCCGGTACCAGGTCAGGGGCGGGCTCCGCTTCTTTGCCGAGGACGCCGAGGAGGGCTACCACGACGAGCTCTACTGGAACGTTACCGGGCAGGGCTGGGAGATGCCCATCGAAGCGGTCCGGGCCCGTGTGCTTCTCCCGCCGGAGGCCGCCGGGCTCCAGGTGTGGGGCTATACCGGCCGGGAGGGGGCCACCGAGGAGGCGGTGGACACCCGGGTCGCCGGGAACGAGGTCGAGGTGGAGACCACCCGGGTCCTTCGGGAGCGGGAGGGGCTCACGATCTCGGCCACGTGGGAGCCCGGCGTCATCGATCGCCCCGGGGCCGCGAGCCGGCTCATGGGGCGGATCCGCGACCTCTGGCCTGCCGGGCTACCCGCCCTGGCGCTCCTGGGGATGTTCGTGACGTGGAAGCGGAAGGGAAAGGATCCGGAGCGGCGAGCCGTGGTGGTCCAGTACGAGCCGCCAGAGGACCTCTCGCCCGCCGAGGTGGGCACCCTGGTGGACCACAAAGCCGAGCTCCACGACATCACCGCTACCCTGGTGGACCTGGCGGTCCGGGGCTTCATCTCCATCGAGGAGGAGGAGAAGAAGCGCTTTCTGGGGCTGGGCAGTTCCAGCGAGTTCACCTTCCACCGGGAGAAACCGACCTCGGAATGGACAGGTCTTCGGCCCCACGAGCGCAAATACCTGGAGGGGCTCTTCCCCGCCAAGGGACTGTCACCCTCGCTGGGCGACGGGCTGAAGAAGGTCTTCGCCGTGATCTCCGGGAAGCAGGACCCGGAGGAGGCCTTCTCGGACGACACTTCACCGGATCCCGACACCCAGCGCCCCCGGTCCGTAAAGCTCTCGGACCTCGAGAACAAGTTCTACAAGCACATGGAGAAGATCCGGAAGGCGATCTACGATCGGCTCAAGGCCAACGGGTACTACGAGCAGCGCCCCACCGAGGCCAAGGGGAAGTGGGCCGGGATCGGCATGATGGTGACCTTCGCCGGAGTGTTCCTGGGGTTCATGGCGGTGGATCCCCCCGGACTCTTCATGATGGTGGCTCCTGCACCCATTCCCCTGGGGGTGGGGCTGGCGCTGAGTGGCATCATCATCCTCATCTTCTCCGCCTTCATGGGCGTGCGCACCGAAGCCGGCGTCCGGGCGCTGGAAGCCTCCCTGGGCTTCAAGGAGTTCCTGGAGCGGGTGGAGTCGGACCGCTACAAGCGGATGATCACTTCCCCCAAGCTCTTCGAGGAGTATCTGCCCTACGCCATGGCCTTCCAGGTGGAAGACCGGTGGTCCAGTGCCTTCGACGACCTGTACAAGGAGCCGCCGGACTGGTACCGGGGATCGGCCGTCCGCTCCGGCGCATTCAGCGCTACCGCCTTCTCCAAGCAGATGCGCACCCTCTCCACCAGCGCCAGCCAGACCATGTCGTCGTCACCAGGGGGCAGCTCCGGCTCGGGCGGCGGCGGAAGCGCCGGGGGCGGCTCCGGCGGCGGAGGCGGCCGGGGGTTCTGAGCCCTCCGACCGGGCCTCCGCTCGCTACGGCAGGTACTCCATGGGGGCGCCGGGCCCCAGCGGGATGCCCAGCACGACCCAGAGCACCAGGAGGGGTACCGAGGTGAGGGCGAAGACCACCGAATAGGGAAGCATGGCCGAGATGAGAGTGCCCAGCCCGATGTCCTTCTCGTACTTCTGAGCGAAGATGATCACCAGCGGATAGTACGGGAGCAGGGGCGTCAGGATGTTGGTGAAGGAGTCGCCGATCCGATAGGCGGCCTGCGTCAGCTCGGGCGAGTATCCCAGGAGCATGAGCATGGGCACGAAGACCGGCGCCATGATGGCCCACTTCGCCGACGCGCTCCCGATGAAGAGGTTGATGGTGGCCGACACGGCGATGAAGGCCACCAGGAGGGGCACCCCGGTAAAGCCCACCGCCTCCAGGCCGGCGGCGCCGCTGATGGCCACGATGAGCCCCAGGTTGGACCAGTCGAAGAAGGCGATGAAGTGGGCGGCCACGAAGGCCAGGACGATGTAGGCGCCCATGGACGACATGGTCTCCGATGTCATGGCCGCCACCTCCTTGTCGCTCTTGATCTTTCCGGACACCAGCCCGTAGACCAGCCCCGGCAAAAAGAAGATGAAGAGCATGAGGGCCACGATGGACGAGAGGAGGGGGTCCAGGTTCCCTTCGGCGTCCCGGAGTACCGCATCCGCCGGGATCGACATCCAGGCCACCACGGCCAGAGTGAGAAGCACGGTGATCCCGGCGGCCCACAGCCCCCGGACCTCCGCCGGGGTCAGGTCCTCCTGCTCCTCCACCTCGAGTCCTCCGGTATACTCACCCAGGCGGGGCTCCAGGATCCGCTCGGTGACCCATGTCGCTCCCAGGGTGAAGACCGGAACCAGCGCCGCCATGATCCACCAGTTGGCCGTCACGTCGACCCGGTAGGTGGGGTCCAGCAGGTGGGCAGCGGGCTCGGTGAAGCTGGCCAGCAGCGGGTCGATGGCGGTGAGGAAGATGTTGGACGAGAACCCTCCCGAGACCCCCGCGAAGGCCGCCGCCAGCCCGGCGATCGGGTGGCGGCCCATGCCGTGGAAGATGACCGCCCCCAGGGGGATCAGGACCACGTAGCCCGCGTCCACCGCCAGCGAAGACATGAGCCCCGCTAGCACGATCCCCGCAGTCACCAGCCAGTCGGGCATTCCCCTGACGAAGGCCTTCAGGGCGGTCTCAATGAGCCCGGTTCGTTCCGCCACGCCGATTCCGATCATGACCACCAGGACCAGCCCCAGCGGCGGGAAGTCGGTGAAGGTCCGGGGCATCTCGATGAGGATCCGCTGGACGCTCTCACCGGTGAGGAGGTTGACCGCCCGGATCTCCTCCTGGGTCCCCGGATGCGTAGCGGCAGCCCCCAGGACATGAGACAGCCACGACGCCACCAGCACCAGCCCTGCAAAGATCACGAAGAGGGTGATGGGGTCCGGGAGCCGGTTGCCGGTACGCTCCACGAAATTGAGTGCTCGATCGGCCCATCCCGTTGCGCCTGACCGCTCTA
>PWLA01000313.1 GCA_003559555.1 Gemmatimonadota bacterium
GGCCGCCGTTTGGCGTTGACGCCATTCCCGGAGGTCTGCCGGCCCCTCGTCTGACTGTCATGCTTCTGAGCGATAGCCTCCGGATGTGGATTGGACGATCCTTAACTCAACAAAGACGAATAGAAGACCGGTCCTCCCTGGTGCGAGCGGATGCTCGTGTCCCCCGGGATGGGCCGTTCCCTTTTTTTGGGGAGGATATAGTGAAACGATTTGCATTAGGTGTGATCTGCGTCATGGCCCTGGCCGCCTGTGGGTCCGATGCCGAATCTCGCGAGGACCTGGACAGCCAGGCCTTGGGCGATACGGCGCAACTCCAGACATCACGTCAGGCCCCAGCCGAGCGCGCTCGTACCGCCCCGGTGGAGCCCGTCCGGGCGATCCCGGCCGGAACGCTGCTCACCTTCGAGGTCCGCGAGAACGTCTCCACCGCATCACATGATGTGGACGACGGTTTCTCCCTCGTGCTGGTGCATGCCGCCACGGGGCCGGCGGGCGCGGTTCTTTCGGCAGGGGCTCCGGCCCGAGGCCTGGTGACCGCTTCCCATTCGAGCACCGGCCCTGAGGATCAGTCGGTCCTGGGCCTGCGGGTGACTTCGGTAGAAGCCGCTGGATCGCAGAAGACCATTGTGGGCGAAGCCCAGTCTGCCGACATCGAGGCGTCCACGCGCGACAGCGGAACCCGGACAGCGGCTACCATCGCTACGGGCACCGCCGCAGGGGCGATCATCGGGCAGATTCTGGGGCGTGACACTCGGTCCACAGTGACTGGTGCCGCAGTCGGAACTGCCGTGGGTGTGGGTGTGGCTCTTACGACCCGCGGTGGCCATGCCGAGCTTCCTGCCGGCTCCCGGATCACTGTCCGGTTGAGCCAAGACCTGATCTACTAAAGGAGTTTCCATGAAAACACATATCAAGTCGGATCCAACTACGGTGAACAGGGTGTGGCTTCCGGCCATCGCTCTTGCGATCGCGTCCTTCTGGCTCCTCCCCGGAGAGGCCATGGCCCAGATGGGCCTGGCGGCAGAGGGGCGGGTGGGCGTCACAATGCCCCAGGGTGACCTTTCCGACGCCGGAGCCGAGGCCGGGCTTTCGTTCGGAGCCGAACTGCAGGCAACCTTTCGTCCGAACCTGACTGCCTACGTGGGTCTTCATCGGTACACGTTCAACTGCGAGAATGGCTGCGCCCTGGGTGACAACCCCAGAAGCACGGGGGTTGGGGCCGGCCTGAAGTACATCGTACACAGCCCGGGCGACGCCTTTGCGTGGGGCCGCGGAGGGATCGTGGCCAACACCTTCGGAACCGATGAGGGGTCCGGCGATCGCGAGATCGGATTCGAGTTGGGTGTGGGTGTCGACTTTCCCGTGGCGGAACGCCTCTACCTGGTTCCGAACATCGGGTTCATCAGCCACAATGTCGGGAACGGTTTCGATGCCAGGTTCTTCACGCTGGGTCTGGGCGTTCACTATCACCTGAGGTAGTTGTAGACAGCGCTACCGGTCCTTCGGACCGGCCGAATTCCCTCCGCCCCGGACCCACTTCGAGAGAGTTGAAGTGGGCCGGGGCGGGGTCTCTTCAGACGGGAAGTGTCTCATGAATGGTGCCAGGATCGTCGGGATCATCCTGCTGGTGTGCGGGGGGCTCAGCCTTGCCTACGGCGGGTTCAGCTATACGAAGAGCCAAAGCGAGGTGGACCTGGGTATCGTGTCGTTTCAGGTAGAGGAGCGGGAGCGAGTCAACCTGCCGGTCTGGTTCGGTGTCGGACTTCTGGTCGTGGGTGGTGGGCTCCTGGTGGGAGCGGGCCGGAAGGCGTGAGGGGTGCGATGGTCTGAGGTGGCCCTGAGACGGCGGATATGGAGGACGGCGAAGCGGATCTCGTCCACCTGTGCGAGCCACCGCCGGGAGGTCGCCATCGGCGCCCTCATGCTGCTTCTGATTGCGCTCGTGCCAGTAGGCAGTGTACTGCGCTACGTGTACTTCGACTCGGAGGACCTCCCCGACATCGAACGGTTCATCCGCTTCGAATTACCCACGACCGGGGTCGTGCTCGATTCGAAGGGCGAGGTGCTGATCGAACTGGCTCACGAGTATCGCCAGGTCCTCTCCTACCAGGAGATTCCGGACGTCATGCGGCAGGCCATTCTGGCCGTGGAGGACCGGACCTTCTTCTCCCACCGTGGCGTGGCCTACGGCGCCTTCCCGCGGGTGGTCCAGAAGAGCGTGATGTACTCCCTTGGCGCCTGGTGGAACGGTGAGGAAGCCTTCCGCATCCGGTTCCCCCAGGGCGGATCGACCATCACCCAGCAGTTGGTTCGGGGGTACTTCCTCCAGGACCGCACTCGCGGGGAGGATGGTCCGGACCTCTTTCGCGAAGGAGCAGGCTCCTGGACCCTCTCGAAGCTGGTCGGCGTTCCGACCACGAACAAGCTGCTGCGAAAGCTGGAGGAGGTACGCCTTTCGCTCTGGCTCGAGAGGGAGATGGAACGGCGCTTCGGGTCCAGGCAGCGGGCCAAGCGGGAGATCCTGAGCCGCTACGCGAACTTCGTCTACCTGGGCCACGGGCGGTACGGCTACGCCGCAGCGTCCGAGTACTACTTCGATCGAGACCTCTCGAGCTATACGGCCGGGGACGCCGGAAAAGCGGCGCTCCTGGCAGGGATCGGAAAGTCGCCCCACGTCTATGCGCCCAGGCCCGGGAATGCCGAATCCCTGCGTCGCCGCGACGAGATCCTGCTCCTGATGGCCGGCAACGGGTACATCGCTGACGACCTGGCTGAGCGTGGCCGTGCCGAATCGATCCCGGCAGCGAGCCGTGATCCCATCAAGACCCGGGCGCCCGCTGTGATCCAGGGTGTCTTCACTGAGATAGGACTCCACGGCGGCAGCCGCTTCCGCGTGGAGGATCTCTTTCTCGGGCGGATCCAGGTGCGGACCACCGTAGACCAGCGCCTTCAGACCATCGTGAACGAAGCCCTGGAGACCGGTCTCAGCCTGTACGAAGTTCGGCACCCCGGCTCGGAGGGGTTGATCCAGGGCTCCGTCGTGGTCCTTCGGAACAGGGATGGGGCGATCCTGGCGATGTCGGGAGGTCGAAGCGTCTATCAGGGCGTGCGGAGCGTCTACTCCGACTTCAATCGAGCCACCGAGTCGCTGCGACAACCGGGTTCGGCCTGGAAGCCGATCGTATACATGGCCGCCTTTCGCTCCGGCCTGGGGCTCGACAGCCTGGTGTCCGACGAACCGACCCAGGTGGGAAGTGGGGCGGAAGCGCACTGGGTCGCCAACTATGACGGAAGTTTCCATGGCCGGATAACGATCCGTCAGGCTCTCGCCGAGTCCCGCAACACCGTGGCGGTAGGCCTTGGCCAGGAGGTCGGGCACGATGAGATGCGCCGTGTCGCATGGGAACTGGGGATCACCTCCCCCGTCCGGCCCTATATCAGCAGTGCTCTTGGAGCGTCTGAGGTGCGGCTGGTGGAGCTGGCTGGCGCCTATCGCGCCATCGCCTCCGGGGTCCTGGCGGTTCCCCACGTCGTCGACCAGGTCACCGGATCCTCCGGCGAGGTCCTCTATCGAGCTGCAGGGCCCACGGGCACCCTCCAACGGGCCGGTCTGCGTGAGCTTCAGGAGGGACTGCGCGGCGTCGTCCGCATTCCGGGAGGAACTGCGAATGCTCTTTCCCGAAGCGATTTTCCCATTCCAGTGATGGGGAAGACCGGGACCACCAACAGCTTTCGGGACGCGCTCTTTGTCGGCTCCACGTACGGGCGCGAGGGAGTCACCGTGGCGGTCAGAGTCGGTTTCGACGACAATCGATCGCTGGGTGCAGGGGAGACGGGTGGTCGGGTGGCGCTCCCCATCTTCCGCGAAATCATGCTGCGTACCTACGCAGGTGAGCTGGCAGGTCCCGTCCCCGGGTTCCCACATGAAATGGACGCCGCCATCGACGAGTATCGGACTCGAACGGTCGAGACCCGCAGGGCGTTGCGGACGCTGGAATTGTTGGGCGAAGTGCCTCTCGCGCCGCCAACGTCACAGGGGCTGACCGCAACACCTGAGTCCCCTTCGCGCTGCCTGCCCAACGGTGTGTGCCGGCCGACTCCAATCCCGCCGGATCAGGACGACCTCGCGCTCCTGTGGGTCTCGGACCCCTGCCCGGCTCGAGCTCGGGCTCGGGCCACCCAGTCGGTGAGGTGTCCCTCGTAGCGGTCCACGAAGGACTCCAGGTAATCCGTGCCCCGGATCACTCCCCGGCACGTCGGGGCCCGACACCGGCAGACGAAGTCCGGCATCCGCTCGTTGTACATGGTGGCGTAGTCCAGGGTGATCTCGTCCCCCGGTTCCAGGGGGAGGCGGGCTTCCACGTCGAGCCCCCGTACCCAGGCCGTGGGCTCGCAACTGTGATTCACCGGCTTCCATTCCATGGGGTCGGCGCTCCACGTGACCCAGAGCTCATCGGTAAGGGGCCAAGCATAGCGGTCGAACCAGGTTCGCTCCGGCTCCTCCCAGGTGGATTCCACATGGCTCGCCGTCACGAGCTCGTGGGGGGTGCCTTCGAAGGCCATCACGGTCTCGCCTGGCTGGAAGGATCGGGTGGCGAAGACCCCGTGCTCCGCACTCCCCTGAGGTCGTACCTCCCACCCCCGCTGGCGCCGGGCATGTCGAGCAAAGGCTGCCTTCACCACCTGCTGGGCGAAGGCCCGATGGCCGCCTGGCGAGTTCATGAGGATCAGGTCTGCGCTTCCCGGGTCTTCGATGGGATAGAAGACCCCGGGGTTCGGGTTGATCTCGAGCATCCAGGGCCGTCCGTCGGCGTCCACCCGCAGGTCGCACCGTCCGTATCCCGTTCCCCGGAGTCCCACGAAGAAGTCCGACGAGGCCCGGCGCAGGCGCTGACCCAGGACGAGGTCCTCCACCGGCTCGGCGATGAGCCCGTGGTAGTCGGTCCACTTGAGATCGTAGTGCTTGAACGTCTCTCCTGGCGGGAAGCGGTACGCCACAGGGATGTAGGCGACCGGGTCCCGGAGGTCGTCGGGATTCTCGGCCACGAGCACGGTGGCCTCCCCGCCATCGATGAATTCTTCGATGAGGGCTCCGTGGTATTTCTTGAGCATCAA
>PWLA01000134.1 GCA_003559555.1 Gemmatimonadota bacterium
CAGGGCGCCACCGTTGGGAGCCCCGGACCACCGCTTCGCGGCGGTGCCCGCCTCATCGTAGGCGGTTCGTCGAAGGCATAGCGTAAAGCTACGTCAAGGCGAACCAACGACCGAGGAGGCCCCCTGCGGCCCCAACCCGAAGGGGAACGGGGGGTTGCGGCCCTGGATCTTCGTTGGGCCCCTTCACCGATGCTAGTGCATCGCTGTCAGGGACCCGCCTTGACCAGGACGCGCAAGACCCCGTTCCGGTGGTCCCTGCCCTTCTTCAACGGCCTTCTAACAGTAGGGGGAAGACCGTCGGGGCGACGGGGGCTGGAGGTCCAGGCACCACATTAGAACGCACGCATCGAAGAACGCACGCATCGAGAGGGCAATCAGTCCGGCGGTCGCATCGGCCTTCGCCCGCCACGCTGGAGACGTCTGGAGATGGAGGTCCGGAAGGGGAAGCTCATCGATTTCCGGAGGTTCCGACCTCCCGGTGCCCCTTCTCACCCGCGGAGCCATCGAGAACGTGAGGGGGAGACTCGTGTTCCCCTGTGGCCGGCCGAAGGACACGGAGGCGCTCGTAGGCGCGAGCCGCTCCGTCGGTGTCTCCCACCTGGCCGGCCAGGCGGGCCTCTTCCTGGAGAAAAGTGGAGAGGAAGCTCGGAGTCAGCCGGCCCCGAAAGGGTCGGCGGCGAACGGCCGCCAGGGCCGAAGTAAGATCCCCCTGCGCTTCCAGAAGCCGGGCCACCACCAGGTTCCCGTACCAGTTGTGCCTGCCCGGGAGGGAAGGTGCGCATGTACGAATCCAGCGCCCGGCGGCGGGCCTCCTCGGGCTCATCCAGGCCGTCCAGGCTCACCTCGAGCCGGACCCACCGTAGGGGGGCCAGGGCCACCCGACGGAACTCGGTCAAAGTCCCTTGATCGATGGTCAGGAGCCAGGCGCCACGGGGGCCGGGCTCTCCGGGATCAAGCCCGGTGAGTGAGCCCAGATACCCGGTGGGTCGGGAAAGGGAAAGGCCGTCCGGAGCGTGGATGTGGCCAAGAAGCCAGGCGTCGAGTCCCGCGGCCTCCAGTGAGCGAGAAGACACAGGGGCGTAGGAACTCCCGACCTGATCCCGGTCGCAGTGGAGGAGGCCCAAGTTCGGACCGGGACCTCGGGAGAAGGAAAGCCCGGATACCGGGTCTTCTCGCACGGAAGCCTGGGGGAAGCTCCAGCCCCAGAGGGTGGCCTTCTCCCCATTGGCCTCAAGGTGAACAGACTCCCACTCGCCCCCCCGGCCTAACAGCTCAAATGCCTCTACCTCGTCGGACAGGTACGGGAGGACTCGGGTATCGTGGTTTCCAGCGACGGCGAAGACGCGAACCCCAGCCTCTGCCAGCCGGGTGACCCCCCGATGAAGTTCGGCGTATGCCTCGAAGAAGTCGTCCTCGGCCTCCACCACGTCCCCCGCCAACAGAAGGGCGTCGACCTTCTCGTCGACTGCAAGGTCAACCAGGCGCTCCCAGGCTCCCGCCGGCCCCAGCTCGCGGGCAGCGATGCGGTCGGTGAGCTCCGAAGGGAGCCGGCTTGGACGACGGCCGAGGTGGAGGTCGGCGGCAGCGAGGATCTTCAGGGGCATAAGTTGATCAGCCTTCGGGATTCAGGGGACGGTCTGGAAGGGACTTGTGGGCATCCTCCCCAGGAGGGCGCCCAAGTCACCTGAAACCTAAGGTACCGGGGTGACAGGGCCAGCCGGATTCCTGGATTGGGCACGAGGCTTCCTCCGAGCACCCCGAATTCGTTGTCTCTCCCACCCGGGCACGACCCGCTCCACCCGTCCCCCGGGGAACCACCCCGTCTCAGGACCTCTCCGACCCCTCGGCGTCCTCGCCATCCGTCTCCACGAACGCCAACATCCGGAATCCGAGGTCACGCTGCAATTGGCCCGGACTGCTCAGGTAAGCTGCGGCCATCGCTTTCGTCGGTTGGTCAAGAGGCCCGAACTCAGGGACCCATCCGACCTTCCGCCACGCCGCCTCACGTGCCGCATCGATTGCACCTTCGGCGGACATCGCGACCCCATTCGTGTCCTTATCCTGGCCCCGATGATCCCACCACCAATCCTCGCCCCATTCCTTCCACCGCTCATGCGCCTCTGGGGCCAAGTCTGGAGTCGCGCGCCAAGGCTCATGCTCAACCCAAACCGAGCAGGTCACCCCCGAGACCGGGTCCGTCCAAGACGCCTCGGGTCCGGCCAGGAGTTCAGGGTCATACGGGCTGACCGCCGCCTCAACACCTGCATCCCTGAGGGCAGCCTCGAAGTCTGCCAGGTTGTGGAGGGGGTGTGGGTGTTCGGAGGGATGGTCATGACGGTCTTCTCGGGGTCGAAGGGAAAGAGACGGTCCGCTGCTCAGCGTGAAGTAGTTACTGCGCCGTGTTCGTCACCAGGGGGAAGTATGCAAAGGACCGTCATGGCCCCGAAACCCGGGCACGGTTGGCGGTATCCCGCCACTCGCTCCCGGGCCTCGGAGGGCGAGGAGAGGAACGACGCCAAGCGAGCCACGTCCTACCTCCCGTTCCAGCGTTCCATGCAGGGAAGCGTCCGCCGCACCCGGTACCGGGCCGGCATGTCCAGGAAAAGCTTCGGACCCTCGGTGTACACGAGGCACGGGAAGTCGTCACAGGGCGGGCTAACCGACGGCATGAGCCAATCCACCTGGTCTTCTCCAACCCACCACACATTCATGGGAGCTTGGCTTCCATCTTCGAACATGAACTCGAAGGCGGGGCGACGACCGCACCCACGCCGGCCTGGAACTCTCGCGCTGCCGCACACTACGACCACCTCCTTGGCAGTGCGCATCTCCTCGATGGCCTCGGGGCGACGGCTGGAGGGATGAATAGGCGAAAGGCACGAGCGTACACGTTTCATGTAGACGATGCCTTCCCGCGCCCCCTCGGAGCATCTTGGAAGTCCCGACGATGTGCCCACCGCCATCCAATGCTTCGATCGACCTCGCCCTCTTGAGCAGCCATCTTCGAGGCGACCGGAAGGCCTACCCAACCGAATCGGCGGATTCCCCGTGACCAGAAATCCATCCATCGATTTGGTCCATACTCGCTCTCGGTTGTTGACCATGCCTCCGACCAACTCCTTGACGGCTCGGGTTATCAGGTCGGAATTCTCCGATGGTCAGGTGCAGAATGCCATGATCCCTCGATTTTCTTCGCGACTTCATCGGGCCTTGAATCCCACATGATATGCAATGGGCCACGCGCTCACGGAAGCACAGGCTCGAACCCATTTCAGAGGTCGCTCACGCTCGGAGATTCTGCTCCGCGCAGCCCGGCGGTTCGGGGCGGGATTCCCTGGCGGAGAGTCCTACCGAACGTGAGGAGGCAAGGTCGGTGCGCGCCCCGGTCCACGTCTCCTCAGCCCTTCCATCTGGGTTCCGGCCCTCCATCCCGACGGATCCGAAGATACTCTGTAATCGAGGGATTCCGTGGAGGAGACGATGGATAGTTTCTCCGGGACCTTGCGGACCAGGGACCGCATCTCTCGGGGAAAGGTCCGCTCCCGGGCACCCCAGACGCCGACATCCCGAGGGGCATCACTCCTTGAACCATCGATCGGCGATCGTTCTCCTGAGCTTCGCACGCGCTCGATGCAGGAGGACCCGCTCATTCACGGAGGTCAGCCCCATTCTACGTGCCGTTTCCTGTGCGGAACGGCCTTCGAGGTCGCGTAGGACCACCACCGAACGTTGCCTGGCCGGAAGCTCGTCGAGCGCTGCCTCCAGGAGCTCCGTCAAACGTGCTGCGGCCTCAGCTTCTTCGGGGTTGGCGGCTGGGGTCCCCATGGTCGGCGGGTGTTCCGTGGCCAGATCCTCGATCGCGATGTTCGTGGACGTGTCTGCGGACTCGAGTTGGGACATGGGAATGCTCCGACTCGCCCGAGTCCCGGTCGTGCGGGCCCGATTTCGAAGGATTCGGAAGAGCCAGGTCAACAAAGTCGAGCGGCCTTCGAACCGGTGGATCCCCCGGAGCGCGGCGACCCACGTGTCCTGCACGATGTCTTGGGCATCGTCAGCAGACCGAACATGTTCGGAAGCGGTCTGAAGCATCCGGGGCCAAAGTGCCGACACGACGGACCGAAACGCCTCCTCGTCGCCTTCGACGAGGGCCAGTCGAAGAAGCTGCTCGATCGACGGCTCCTCGAGGGAGTCGGCTTGCGAGCTCGGTTCCGGCGGGGGCAGGTCAGCATGTGCTAGGATGCCGACCCGGTTTTGGGGACTGCGAAGTGAAGGTATCGTCACGGTATTCATGGGAACGGGGACAGGGCCCAAGGATTCATGGTGCGCGGGCGGCCGAGGAGCCGGACGCCGGTGTCCGTGTAACGGAGCCCGGGCTCAGGAGACTGTCTAAGCGCAGGGCTTGGATGACCTACTGGCATGCTCTTCCTCCTTTCGTTCGTGGCATGGTGCTCAGATGAACCGCAGTGATCGTTTGGACGAGAGGCCGCACGGTCCTGTGGCCGCTGAAGGCCCGGGACAGTCCGCCTCACGCATGACGCGTTGGGCACTCCACACAGCGAGTGGGGCGCCCAGGACCCAGGTCGAGGGGCCTTCCGCTCCGATGGATCCGCCCCTCCCGGATGTCCACGGGTGGCTCGAGCTGCGTGAGGACCACCTCATAGGAACCACGCTCCGGTTGGCCGGTCTCTTGCCGGATTCTTGGGATCAGAACGAGGATCCGGCCCGAGACCACTTCCGGTTCCAGGGCCAAGTGACCTGTCTCGTCGACGAAGGCATCCTCGTCGCAGAAGGACAGGTACGGAGGGGCACGCGGATCGAAGCCGGTGTCGCCCGGTTGCGTCTGGGTCGGTTTCAGGTTCGTGATGGCTCCGAATGGCTCGATGTCCAATTCCATCTCTCCTCGCAGGAGAGCTTCTCCGGGAACGGCCTATCGGTGGCGCTTACCGGGGTCCGGCCGCGGTCCGCAAGTTGACTCATTCGAACCGCGCTGGGCTGAACGGGGCCGGGTTGAACGTAGGCGACCGATCTTGCACGAGGTCCGCAACCAGGCGTCCGGTAGCGGGAGCAGTTTGCAGCCCCAGCATCTGGTGACCGGTCGCGAGGATCAGGTTCTTGACCTCGGACGATCGCCCGATCAGTGGCAGTCCGTCCGGCGTACACGGTCGCAGCCCGCGCCAGATCTCACCCACTTCATAAGAGTCGGGAACGCCTAGCAATTCTGTTCCCGTTCGTCGGATGGCTGCTACCCGTCGAAGGGAGATCGATCGATCATCTCGAACCAGCTCGAGGGTTCCTGCGAAACGGATCCTGCTGCCGTGAGGTGTGATCGCGACCTTGCGCTCGACCACCATGATCGGAGTGTTGAGTTCAGATGCTGAGCGCTCCAGGGTCATGGAGTAGCCCTTACCTCCAAAGACCGGAACCCCAACGCCCACCTGGCGGGCGAGCTCCCTCGACCACGTACCGGCAGCGAGGACCACCTCGTCGGGCTCGAGCCACCCCCGGGTCGTCTCCACACCACAGACCTTCGTTCCCCGGTAGCGGAGGCGGATCGCCTCGGTATCCGGGATCACCCGAGCCCCGGCACGCTCGGCTCGAGCGAGCAGCGCCCGCACTGCTTCAAGGGGTTCAAGATGACCCTCGTCGACGAAATGCACCCCGCCGTGGACCCGTCCGGTGATGGCCGGCTCCAGTTCTCGTACCGCTTGTTCATCGAGAACGGTGCCCTGGACTCCGAAGTCCTCCATCAGCCTGAGGTCCGTTGCGGTCTGTTCGACCCCCTTCGACGTCAGTCCGAGCTGGAGCAACCCTTGGTCCTTCATGTCGAGGCCCCCCGGGTGCTCACGGGCAAGCTCCCGGAATGCCTCGAGACTGTACTCAGAGAGCTCGACCAATGCCCGTGTGCCAGATACGAATCGAGTCTGTCGGGCGTTCCAGAGGAATCGCACAAGCCATGACAGCAACGCCGGATCGGCTCGAAACGGGATCCGGAGCGGACTAGTTGGGTCAGTCATCCAACGGGCCGCTTTCAGCAGCAGCCCGGGTCGAGGGAGGGGCGTAGCGAAGCACGGTGCCACCCAGCCGGCATTCCCGTAGGAGCATCCGTACCCAGGCCGGCCCTTGTCGATCAGCACCACCTCGGTGCCGGCTCGAGCCAGGGCGTCCGCCACCGCCGCCCCGATCACCCCTCCCCCGATTACGAGGACCTCGGGTCGGAAGTTCACAGTCCCACCTCTTCGAGGTCCAGCTTCTCGACGCGCTCGGACGTGCCCGGGGGTCGTGCCCCAGCTTCGAGCGCATCGAGAAGTTCGTGGAGCGTCTCGAGTCCTTCGATCCGAAACCGCCGTGGCCCCCCGGGCGTACGCGCCTCGACCTTCGCCCCCACCCTGAGGCCCATCAACGAAGAGCCCAAGGCGGAGTCCAGGGAGACGTGTCCATCCTCCAGATCCATGGCCTCACCGCTCATGATGCGGTGAGCCGAGGTCTCGAGGTTGTCCAGGTTCTGAAGCCAGACCTTCGAGCCGTACCCGACGGCGTCCGCCGGGATCCCGGGCATATCACCCTCTTCGAGGCCCGCCCGGAGGAGGCCGATCAGGTTCAGGTTCTCGGATGTGACTCGAGCGTCCGCTCCACGGCACTGGCCTGCCTGTCGCAGCCCGGCGAGTCTCTGCGCCTGAACTCCGAGGAGGTGCTCCAACCGGGCTTGCACGGAACCACGCGACCTGCTCATCTCACTTCCTCCGCCCCCAATACGGACCCGGGCCCCCTGCGCCGCTCGTCGGCAGCAAGGGGCCCGAAACTGGTGGATGTGAGGCGGAGCGTTCGTTCAAGCCCTCCGCCTGTTTTCAGTTCGTCGGCACTGGTCCGACACTTATCGGTCTCACGAAGTGGGTCGAACGTTACACGGTCCCTCCAAGACGGACCTGCGGCCTCACACTCCTCCGGAGGGACTGATCACCCGGTGGTTCCGGCTCTCGCTGGAAACGAGATGCGGAAGCTGCAACGAGCCCGGCATTCCCGTTCACATTGCTCGGTAACCGCACCGCCGGTCGTCCGCTGGACGAGGGTCTCAGCCAGGCCGCAGACCCGCGCGTCCTGATCGATCACCGAGGAAAGCGGACAGGAGAATCCTTGGATCCGCCACGTCCCGTTCTCACGCCGCACCTCCACCGTCCCCCCGAGGCTCTCCAGAACCTCCGCTGCCGCACGGACGCGCTCCTCAGGTGAGCCCCGCGCAGGGCGTGCGGCGCGTGCACCAACCTCGGATAGTGCCTCCTTTACCTGATTTGGCCCGATGCGGTCATCCAGGACCTCGAGCAGGGCTAGGAGTACGGTCGCATACGCCTTAGGAAACAGCTCGTCTCCCTCTTGGGAAAGGGCGTAAAGCATCGCGGGCTTCCCTCCCGTGTCCCGCCGGGCCTCGCGCTTCATGACCAGCCCATCCCTCTCCAGGGCCGAGAGGTGTCCCCGAACCGCGTTCGCGCTGATTCCGATCCCGTCGGCGAGTTCCTGGACTGTCTGATCGGACCGCTGCAACAGCTCCAGGATCGTCTGCCGCGTCTCCCCGACGAGTCGCTCCAGCCATCGTGGCCTCGGTGCATCCATGCGTTGAGTCCCCTGGTGGGTTTCTCCAGTTACCACATGGCTTACCTCGGATCGTCCGTTTGGTTCCCGCATTTCAGGTAGTACAGGCTTTCCCATGTTACCCATTGACAAAGATGCCGAAGTGTCGTATCCTCCCCGCTACGCTTCACGTCCACCTACACAGCCCGCTCACGATGAGCGAGGAGACATACCGATGCGACACCAGATCCTGATGGCCGTCCCGATGGCGGCCTGCCTCCTCTTCTCTCCCACGCTCCACGGCCAGAGCCTAGGCGATGCCCAGATCGCCCACATCGCGGTCACTGCCAACCAACTCGACATCACGGCTGCCGAACTGGCGCTTGAGAAATCGTCCCACTCGGAGGTGCGCCGGTTCGCGGAGACCATGATCCGGGATCACAAGGGGGTGATCGAGCAGGCTGTCGCCCTGGCCGACCGTTTGGGAGTGACTCCGGCAGACAACGAACTCAGCCGGTCCCTGACCACGCAGACCGAGGAAACCCTGAGCCGCCTGCGGTCCCTTGAGGGTGCATCGTTCGACCACGCCTACATCGGGAACGAGGTCGCCTACCATGAGACTGTGATCACTGCCGTCGCAGAAACCCTGATTCCCAGCGCCTCTCATCCCGATCTTCGCCAGTTGCTTCGGGACGTCCTTCCAGCCCTCAGGGCCCACTTGGACCACGCACGCCATGTCCAGGAGGATCTTCCTCTCGACGACGCCGTGATCGCCCATATCGCAGTGACCGCGAACGAGCTGGACATCACCGCCGCCGAACAGGCGCTTCAGAAGTCGTCGCACCCGGAGGTTCGGCGATTCGCACAGACGATGGTTCGTGATCACCGCGGCGTCATCGAGCAGGCAGCCGGACTCGCTGGACGGTTGGGGCTCACGCCGGTTGACAACCACCTGAGTCGCTCGCTGGAGGCACAAGCCTCAGACGTCCGAGAGCGCCTGGGATCGCTCCAGGGCGTAGCCTTCGACCGCGCATACATCGAGCACGAGGTCACCTATCACGCAGCGGTGATCGCAACCGTGCAGGACACCCTCATCCCCAATGCCGCGAATGCCGAGCTCCGAGCCCTCCTCGAGGGCGTTGTCCCCGCGCTGGAGGCCCATTTGAACCATGCTCGCCAGGTGGGGCGCGAGCTGAGGAACCGATGAACGCGGCCGCCTGTGCTTGGAGGATGCTCCTCTGGTCATCCGTGGTCGTCCTGGCAGGGTGCCTCAGCGGGGATCCGGACCAGACGCCCAACGCGAGGTCGACCTCTCATACGATCGAGATCCGCGACATGGCGTTCCATCCGGCGGACCTCCGCGTCCAGGTCGGCGACACCATCGTTTGGGTCAACCAGGATTTCGTCCCACACACGGCGACAGCCCAGGACTCCGGGTGGTCGTCACCTTCGTTGGCTCAGGACGAGAGCTGGAAGATGGTCGCTCGTCGGCCCGGCTCGGAGGAGTACCTCTGTGATTTCCATCCCGTGATGACCGCGACACTCACCGTTCATGACCGCGAGCCGCAAGGGGGAAGCCCATGATCAGCCTTCGCAAGTCCGTACTCCTGGTCGTGCCACTCGCACTCATCGCCTGCGAGGGCACGCCGACCACAGGGGATGACCCTCCTCCCCCGCCAGACCCGCAGGAGGTGTTCCGGTTCGAGACCTTCGGGAATGAAACGTGGTGGACCGACACGCTTCGCATGCACGAGGTGATTGAAACTGCTGTGGATCCCGTGACCGCTTTGGCCGTGGGACTCAAGGTGGACATGGATGCCCTTCCACCCGGGCTGCTCGATCAGGCGGACCTCACCGACCCCGCGACCACAGTCGAGTTGATCCGCCGAAATGCGGTGTTGGGCATCCAGGGGGAGGTCGATGACGATGGGAGGCTCACCCGAGTCGGCATCGCATGCTCACTCTGTCATTCGACCGTGGACGACGCCGTCATGCCCGGGATCGGACGGCGTCTCGACGGTTGGCCAAACCTGGACCTCGATCCCGGGCTCATCGTCTCTCTCTCACCGTTCTTTCAGGAAGCCCAAGCCCAGACGGTGCTGACCTCCTGGGGACCGGGGATGTTTGATCCCCGTTTCAACATCGACGGCATCAACGACCCCGTGGTGATCCCTCCGGCCTACGGCTTGAAGGGAGTACCCCTCGAGACGTACACGGGGGATGGTCCGGTCTCTTATTGGAACGCGTACGTGGCGGTGACCCAGATGCACGGTCACGGCCGGTTCGAGGACCCCCGGATCGGGGTTTCTGTGCAATGGGAGGACGACCTCGTCACGCCCCTGCTGGATCCACTCCTCGAGTACCAACTGAGCCTTAGCGCTCCCCCACCTCCCCCTGGATCGTTCGATCCTGAAAGCGCCGGACGGGGACGGGCCGTCTTCGAACGCGCCGGATGTGCTGACTGCCACAGCGGACCACTTCTCACGGACGCGGCCACAAGGCTGCACCCCCCCGAAGCAACCTGCATGGATCCCACTCTGGCCGAGCGATCAGCTACGGGAATGTACCGCACCACTCCACTACGGGCACTCTGGCAGCACGCTCCCTACTTCCATGACGGAAGCGCCGAGTCGCTCTCAGACGTCGTCGCCCACTACGAAGCCTGCCTCACCCTGGGTCTGACACAGGAGGAAACCCAGGATCTCATCGAATACCTGAAGAGCCTTTGAAGCCCGGCGCTGGCTGCAATGCGGCAGCGAGACCGAGGACCCATGGAGACACATGATCGATGATCCAATCCGATGCCGACTTCGGACTTTTGCCAGACCTTGGCGAGGGCGTACCGGTCGCACGCTTCGAGACCGAGCGCATGCTCAGAGGCCGCGTAGGTGACGAAGAAGTGCTGCTCGTCCGGACGGACTCGGGATTCCGGGCGGTACAGGCTCATTGTCCTCACTACGGCGCGCCGCTTGCTCAGGGTTGTGTGTATGACGACCGCATCTACTGTCCCTGGCATCGAGCCGCATTCGACCTGGATGACGGGTCGGTTTGCCGGCCGCCGGCTCTGGACCCGCTCAAGACCTGGCCCGTCGAGACAGGAGGGGGTCTGGTGAGGGTGACCTCAGGCGATGCTTGCCCCCCAACCCGACCGTCTCTGCCTCGTGCGCGGGGCGTCATCGTAGTCGTCGGTGCAGGTGCGGGGGGCTCGGCCGCGCTGGTCACGCTTCGGGAGGCAGGGCACGCCGGACCTCTGGTACTCATCGAGCCGGAAGCGGAAGCGCCATACGACCGCCCCAATCTGTCGAAGGACTTCCTGGAAGGTACGGCACCGAAGGAATGGCTCCCCTTGCGATCGCCCGAGCAGTGGCGGGATCTGGAGGTGAAACGAGTCGAGGACGTCGTTGTCCGCATCCTGCCTGACCAGTGCCTTGTCGAAACAGCGTCCGGCAGACGCATCGAGTACGACGGGCTGGTCCTGGCGACCGGATCGTCCGCGCGGCGGCTTCCCATCCCGGGCGCCGACCATGCGCACGTCCACACGCTGCGATCCTTCGAGGATTGTAGGGCCCTGCGCTCCGCCGCCGATGCCGCGTCACGCGCTGTGGTGGTCGGGGCCGGATTCCTGGGTCTTGAGGCGGCCGGTGCTCTCCGTGCCAGAGGGCTACCTGTCGACGTCATCGCACCGGAGGATGTGCCCTTGGCGAACGTACTGGGGACAGAGCTGGGCATGGCCATCCAGGCGATTCACCGGGAGCACGGCGTGCGCTTTCACCTCGGGAACGAGGTCACGCGGATCAGTCCCGAATGCGTGGAACTGGAGGATGGTGCGCGCGTGGCTTCAGATCTCGTGCTCCTTGCCGTCGGGGCCTCCCCGCGGATCGAGTTGGCAGAATCCTCGGGTCTGGTGGTCGACGACGGGGTCGTGGTAGATAGCCGCCTCCGAACCTCAGAGGAAAACATCTACGCAGTCGGTGACATCGCCCGCTTCCCCCACCCTTCGGATGGCCTCTTGTACCGTGTCGAGCACTGGGCCGTGGCAGCAACCCAAGGAAGGACCGCCGCACTGAACCTCCTCGGCCATGACCAGCCGTTTCGTGATGTGCCATTCTTCTGGACCCGGCATTTCGATACGACGGTTCAATGGGCGGGGTACCCGGGGTGGTGGGATCGTGTCCTCAGCCGTGGCTCAGCGTTTGATGGCAATCTCTGTGCGCGGTTCCTGCGCGGGGGAACGGAAGTGGCCGTGGCCTCGGTGGGATGTGAGCTGGGGGGGCTTCGTCGGCAGCTCGCCATCGCTCGGAAGTCGGCTCCTTTCCGTTGAGAGGCACCATGATAACCGGAACCGCGTCGAGAATCGAACTTGATGCCATCGCCCCGGAGGAACGTGCGATCCGGTCGGTGATTGGTGACTTGTTGGAAGCTTTGAAGATCCCCCGAGAGGAATTCGATCCCGACACCCTCGCGATCACGGCCCGCTCGCTCATCGAACTTACCCAAGGCTATCGCCTCTCCCCGGACGACGTGATCGGAGACGCATTGTTCGACGAAGCTTCGGAGGAGCCCATCCTCGTTCGCAACATCTCTTTCGTCTCGATCTGTCGCGATCGGCTCCTGCCGTTCCAAGGGGTGGCCCACGTTGGGTATCTCCCTGGGGACCGGGTCGTGGGGCTCTCCAAGATCGCCCGCCTCGTGGATCTGTTCGCACAACGACTACAATCCCCGACCCGCCTCAGCAACCAGGTCTCCCGTGCGGTGATGAAGTACCTCGACGCAAGGGGAGTCGCGGTAAGAGTCGAAACCAGGCAGCCCTGGCCGGTCACCTCAGGGATCACGATCGCGAGAACGGTCCTGGGTGAAATGGCTCGACCGGAATGGCAGGACCGGCTGGCCTCTTGGTGGTAGCGGCCGAGAGGAGCCCTCAGGTCGACCATCCACACCTACGACACGTACCGTGCTAGGAATCCCGAGACGTGTCCACAGGGTACGTTTGAAGCCGGGACCGAGGCTCGGGACTCGCGATCACGCTGGCTCTCAGGAACGGGTCCCAAGCTGCTGTCACCCCGCAGGCAGGAGGACCGCGGACTTCATCCGCAGCGCACCATGAATCGTGACCACCTCGTGAGCTTCCTTCTCCTGGCGCTTCTGTGGGGATCCAGCTTCCTCTTCATCGAGGTGGCACTTCAGGGGTTCAGTCCCCTTCAGATCGTTGTCGGTCGCCTGGTCGCCGGGGCCCTGGTCCTCGCAACGATCGTCCGGTTTCGTGGCGATTCGTTTCCTCGGGGTGTGCGAGTTTGGGGGCATCTCGCGTTCCTGGGCGTGGTCGCGAACGCGCTTCCCTATTTTTTGTTCGCGTGGGGGCAGCAGCATGTGACATCCGGAATGGCCGGGGTCTTGAACGGCACCACTCCGCTCTTCACCTTGGGCATCGCGTTAGCTGCGCTCCCCGAGGAACACTTCTCCCGAGTTCGCTTGACAGGTCTACTGATCGGCTTCTTCGGAGTCTTTCTTGTAGTGTCCCCTTGGAACCAGGACCCGCTCAACAGCTCGCGGCTCGGGCAGCTGGCCTGTCTTGGAGCGGCGCTCTGCTATGCGAGCTCCTTCGTGTATACGCGCCGATTCCTCACTGGCCGCGGAATCGGACCGCTGGCGCTCTCGGCTGGGCAACTGGGATGCGCTGCGCTGATCGGCTCCCTCTCACTTCCGTTCCTTCCGTGGCAGGAGACAGCCTTCACCCCTCTTACGATGGCCAGCGTCCTGGTCCTTGGAGCGGGAGCCACCGGCCTGGCGTACCCGTTGTTCTTCCGGTTGATCGGTAGCGTCGGCGCAACCACCACGTCGCTCGTCACGTACCTGATCCCCATCGTGGCGGTCGCGTTGGGCGCGAGCATCCTTCGCGAGCCGGTGTCGTGGAACCTCTTCGTAGGGGCCGCCGTGGTCATCCTCGGAGTTGCCGTGGCCGAAGGGCGCCTCGGCGGTTCGATCCCAGCAAACGGCGTCCGCAGCAGACCCACAGTGGACGCTCCCACCCACCGACGCACATCGAAGCAAACGGAATGACCAGGTCCCGTGGTCATAGCCGTGCGCCTTCCGTCGCCACGGTCCACTGCGGGCGGGCGGCGAGTCGGTGTCTTGGACCGAGAAGTCCCAAGCCTTCCCTCGTCAACGCAGTTCCCAGAAGCGCCACTCCACGTCCAAACTGACCAGCACGAAGTGAGGCCAATCCCCATGGATCTCAGGGAGAGAAAGGCATGGCTGCGCCGGAGGCTCTGTGAACTCCGGGATCAACTTCCGTCAATCGAACGGTCTCAGGCTTCCCGTGCGATCCGGTCTCAACTGGTCACGACTCCCGAGGTGGTCGACGCTCGAAGCGCCTTCGTGTTCATTTCGCACGGCACCGAGGCGGAAACCCACTCCCTGATCGACCACCTGCTCGCGCGAGGGCTGCACCTTACCGTTCCGAGAGTGGTGGACGACCGTCGGATGGTCGCTGCGGAGTTTCCAGGCTGGGAAGCTCTCGTGCCAGGCACGATGGGGATCCTCACAACCCGCTCCTCCAATCCGGACCCGGTGGCTCCCGATATCGTCATCACCCCTGGACTCGGGTTTGCCCCGACCGGAGACCGCCTCGGGCACGGGCGCGGCTATTACGACCGGTGGTTTCGAGCCAACCCCGCGCCGGTTCGGATCGCCGTGCCGTTCGATGTCCAGCTAATCGACAGGCTTCCGGTTCACCACCATGACATGCCGGTCGACATCATCGTGACCGAGCATCGCGTAGTCAGGACCGGGAGGCGTCCACCCTCGGGGTCGTGAGCCGGAGCCCACCCCAAGTCGTCCAGCAGTGAGGGACAGGCTCCTTCGTCCGCTTCGCCCCTGGGGACGCATGGACCGACTCATGGTCTTGATCGCGAAAAGCACGCACAGTCCGGGGTTGCGGACATGACGGCCCTCCGTGCCATCCCCTGTCCGTGATTTGGCGCGGACCGAAGGTCAGTGGCCCTCGTGACCGCCATGGTGAGCCACGTCGTGGATCGCCTCTACCCAATGGAGGAAGCGCGCATACGCTGCTGCGTACTCCTGACCCGCGGCCACGTCGACCGGATCGAAGTCCCGCGCCGAATTCGCGGCGTCGAAGTGCTCGTGAAGACTGTGCCGGACCGCCTGGAGGACCAGTGCTTCCAGTTCGCCCACGTCACCGGTTTCCAGCGCTCGATCCGCCAACGGGATCACCGGTCCCAGATCCCGGCCTGCCGGCTTGAGTCCAGTGTAAGAAGCGCCCTCTCCCATCCGGTGTAGCCGCACGAGGGTCTCAAAGAAGGCTCGGTCGGCAAGCTGACGGGCCTCGTCGCCGAGCACCCGCACGGCCAGGGTCTGCTCGAACGCCTCCCGAATCTCGGCTTCATCATCGGGAAGCACCCAGACCAGGGCACGGCGGACATCCCCGGTCTCCAGCGCCCTCTCTGCGGCCGCAACCACCGGGCCGTCCATGCCGTCGCAGTGGGCGGACAGGGACATGGGGGTGAGAAGAAAGCCCGCGAGCAGCAGGCCAGCTACGAACCGGAATCCCTTCAAGTTGTGATACATCGTTGGTTCCTCCTGTGAGTTGGCGCGGACCCCACTTGAGGGGCCGTCCGCTCGTGCGTCAAGCATTGGAGCTCTCCTCGTCCGCCAAACCCGTGTCATCCAGGAGGCCGAGCTCATCAAGCACCAAGGCGCTGTGCGCGTAGGCGGCGCCGGCCCGCATCTCGGCCGCCACCCAGACCGCCTCCATCAACTCTTCCGGGGTCGCTCCAAGTCGCGCCGCCTGCTTCGTGTGGCCTCGAATGCAGTAGGGGCACTGGGTGACGTGGGCTACGGCCACCGCGATCAACTGCTTGTCCTTCCTTGGGAGAGCCCCATCCGCGAACACCTGGCGGTTGAAGGCCCGGAACGCCTCGGTCGACGCCGGGGCAAGCGAAGCCCGCTTCCTGGACATCTCGGGAGTGGCCGCGGGGAAAAGATCATGCTGCATCGGAAAGCTCCTGGTGAGTAGGCTGAGAGTCTCGCGGAAGGGACCATTGCAAACGCCGGAATGCCCCGTCCCTCATCCAGCGGACGTCAGGACATAGCGGCACGATGCATCGCCGGAGGGGATGTAGGAGACCCGGGATACCTCTTCGCCGAGCAGATCCTGAATGAAGGAGACCTCCGCCTGGCATGGCGCCGTGGTGACGTCCACGAGCTTGCGCATCGGGCAGTGGCACAGCCGAAGGGTGGATTGTCCAGGTCGGTTGCTCCTGACTTCGGCCATGAAGCCTTCCTCCGACAGGATGCGTGCCACCTCCTCCAGTCGTTCGGTTCCCTCCAGCCCCTCTACCCGGGCCTGGCACTCGGCCCGGCGCGCCTCCATCCGTTCCTGAAGGAAGTCGCGAACGAGCTCGGGCTGTCCCGACCTCTCCAGGTATTCCACCAGTTCCTGGAGCAACTCTCCGTCCTGGCTGGGGAAGAGGGCATGGGCTGCGGTTGTCAGGCGGTAGAGGATCTCCGGGCGACCCGGGCCATCGGGTCGACGGCCCGCCCGCTCCACCAGCCCGCCTCCGTCCAGATCCCGCAGGTGGGAACGGACCGTCTCGATGTTCAGGTCCACCACCTCGGAAAGCTCCGGCACGGTGGAGTATCCATGACGCTTGATGTGCTCAAGAATCTTCCACTGACTCGTTCCGAGGCGTCGGGTGCGCTGGACATCCTGGGTCATCTCATTCCTCCCTTCGCGTTTGGGGCGTGGCGATGGCCACCGGATCGCTGGCCGGAAACGTCATCTCGAGAGCCCGATCCAGTAGCCCGGATGCATACGCTGCCGCTGGACGACGGACCGGTGCGTGCTGGACGGGTCCGATCCCCGTCAACGACCGAACCCCACGTAGGGTCGCCGCGGCCCGCTGGCGTGCCGTCCGGCCACCGTCAAGGAGCACCGCTTCCAGTCCCTGCTCGTTTGACCGCAGGGAATGGAACCGCTCCCGGATGGGTTCCAGTTCCCGGTCGAGGACGTGGATCAGGGCGTCCTTGGCCTCCCCCCAGTCCGCACGTCCATCTCGCAGAGCCTGCCTCAGATTCGCCGATTCCTCCGGGGTCGCGAAAGCGTCGAAGATCGCAGTCACGGGTGACGCCTCCGGGTTCTTCGGTGCGTCTACCGGGGAGGAATCTGTGACGATCGTTCGAACCAGTGCCCGGCGCTTCTCGGGGGTAGCCGTAATGGGGATCGTGTTCCGGTACTGCTTGCTCATCTTGCGACCGTCGAGTCCGGGGAGCTCGGACCTTGCTCCCTTTTCATGCAGAGCCCGAGGGAGGGGCAGGTCGCCGCCGAACCGATGATTGAACCGCCTCGCGAGCGTCCTCGCCATCTCGACGTGCTGGGCCTGATCCGACCCTGCAGGCACGATCTCTCCGCGAAAACTCAGGATGTCGGCGGCCATGAGGACCGGGTAGGAGACGAGCCCGAGGGTCGCTGTCCGGCCTTCGGCCCGAGCGGCCTTGCAGGCGTGTGCCCGCTCCATGAAGGGCATGGGGGCCAAAGTCCCGAGGATCCAGGACAACTCCAGGATCTCCGGTACGTCAGACTGGCGAAACGTGGTGACTCGAACCGGATCCAGCCCCAGGGCCAGAAGGGTCGCGACCGCGTCGTAGACGGCGTCCCGGAGCTCCGCTGCGTCGCGCCGGGTCGTCAGCGCATGGAGGTCGGCCACGAAGCAGAAGCGATCCCCTCCACCTCGCATCCGGGCCACGGGCCTCAACATTCCCACCAGGTTCCCCAGATGGGGGGTTCCCGTCGGCTTGATCCCGCTGACGACGACCCGGTCGCCGCGTGGCACGGAATCGGGCTGGAGACTCGAATTGCGAATGGTCGTGGACATGGGACTCCTCCCGCCGGGCTCAAGCCCTCCTCGGGTGTTCGGACGTGTGCACTCCGTCTCGACCGATTCGGCCGAGGCCGGACACTACACACAAGTATGGGGACTCCTTGACGAGTTGTCAAGATTATTCTATTGTTTATTAGTCAGGAAGCTGAACCGACCAGCTCTTCGACCCCTCCCTCCCCAGGAGCCACCGATGGGAACCGTCGCGTTGGAGCCGCCCGAGGCTGCCCGGAGTGAACCGAAGGCTTCCGTGCACGAAGACGGGACTCGATCCGGAACGGCGATTCCCCCGTCCGCAGGCCATCAGGTCGTCATTCTCGGGGCTGGGTATGGCGGACTGACTTGCGCCCTCCGCCTGGGCCGAAAGCTCCAGGATCGGGTGGACGAAGGTGAGGCCAGGATCGTGCTAATCGACCGCAATCCCTACCACCTCCTCGAGACGCGGCTGCATGAGGCCGCGGCCCGGGGTGCGGAGGTGACGATCCCCATCGCAAGGCTTCTGCAGCGCCGGCCGGTGCGCTTCCTTCAGCTCGAGGTGACGGGGGTCGACCACCGATCCCGCGTCGTCGAGACAGCGCAGGGAGCCGTGCCGTACGACACCCTGATCATCGCACTCGGGTCGAAAAGCGTGGATTTCGGGATCCCGGGCATGGAGGCACACGCGTTCAAGCTGAAGACCCTCCAGGACGCTCAATCCCTCAAGTCGCGCATCGATTCTCGCTTCGCCCAGGCAACGCGCGAGCCGGACGCAGCACGACGAAGACGACTTCGTCGCGTCGTGATCGGAGGAGCCGGAATCACGGGCGTGGAACTGGCGACGGAGCTGGCGGACCGCATCCGCCATCTCACGGACGCGGAGCTCGGTGCCTCCGAAGGTGGCGAGATCGTTCTCGTGGAAGCCGCGCCCCGCGTGCTTCCGAACCACGAAGAGGCCATTGCGCGGCGGACCCAGAGGATCCTGGACTGCACGGGCATCCATGTGATCACCGACACCCGGCTCATGGAGGTGAGAACGGGATCGGTGGTCCTCTCCAACGGGAAGGTCCTCGACGCAGGGACGGTCGTGTGGACCGGTGGCGTTCGCGCATCTGAGATTCTGGAACGATCGGACCTGCCCACGACCACGCAAGGCCGGGTCATGGTGGATGCGACCCTGAGGGTGCAGGGGACCAGCGACGTGTACGCCATCGGTGACGCCGCCCTCGCCCGAGATCCGG
>PWLA01000237.1 GCA_003559555.1 Gemmatimonadota bacterium
GCCCGTGTGCTGCTGGACATCGAGACCGAGGCGTTCGGATCCATCGTTCCGATACACCTCGAGCTCAAGGTATCGGGCCGGGTCTGCCTCGGCGGGGTTGGTGTCGGACTCCGGGGACGATGGGATGTCGCGGCCTGAACCCTCCTCGACTCCTGGAACGGGCCCGTCGCTGCTCCGGGTGGTGATGAGGATCACGCCGTCTCGCCCCTCCTCGCCGTACTGGACGGTCGCCGCTTCGCCCTTCAGGACCTCGATGGATTCGATGTTGCGGGCCTCCAGGTTCAGCCCTTCCAGGGTCACCGAACCCTCCTCTTCGTCAGCTGCGCCCCGGATCGTTCCGCCTGATTCAGGAAGAGTGGATCGCACGGGAACGCCGTCCAGGACCACCAACGGATTGCCTGAGTCGCTCGAAAGATTGCCAGCGCCCCGAATGTTGATTCGGGCGGTCTGACCACGCACTTCGGCCGGCAACTCCGCTTGGGCGGTTCCGGCCTCGGTGGGCTGGTCCGCGGCCACGGCCTCGGCTGAGGCGACGTCGTCGGAAAGGTGTGTCGGCGTATCGGCTTCGCATGCCAGAACCAGGAGCCCCACGCCAACCAGCGCACCCATCAGGGCCAGGGGGAGGGCTTTGCGAGGGGGTTGCTTCTTCATGGCATTCAGCCTCCGTTCGAGGAGTGAAGTGGAGTGAGACATGGCCACCTGGAATACCGAGGTGGGACCTGACATGCCCAACGCCGGGAGCAGTTCTCCGTGGCGGGCGCGCGTCCCCATGTCGAGCAGGAGTCGGCCGTAGATGGCTGGCGCTGCGCCCCGAGCCATCACCCTCCGATCGCAGTCCACCTCGACGGCCTCACGCAGTCGGCGAAATTGCCACCATACGAAGGGGTTCCAGGGAACGAGCGTCACCAGCCCCAGGGCGGCAGTCAGGAGGAGTGGGTCCCGGGCCTGGAGGTGCTCTTCTTCGTGTCGCAAAATCAACTCCAGGGCATCCTCCTCCAATGTCAGTGCCCAGGCCGGAAGCAGGATCTCTGGCCGGCGGACGCCGCTGACGGCCGGCCCCAGGTCGGGCGTGACCCGGACCGTTCGGCCCATCAGAACACTCATGGGCCAACGCTGGCGACGTCGGCGCATTCTCAGAGCTGAAACCACGAAGAGAAGAGCCAGGGCAACGGAGGCTGCAGCCCAACCCGCGGTTGTCCACCTCCGGGCCTCCGGGGTCGAGGGGAGGGCGCGGGCACCTTTGGCGAGCATGCCGTTGAGCCAGGACGAGGCCTCCACGAGAAGCCCCGGTGCCCATGATCGGACGGCTGCCTCCCGGACGGCACCGTCTATGACCGATTGGGAAGCGAGGATCGCGTCCTCCACTTCGGCCCCTGGGACCGACGCTGCGGAATCGGCCTGGCCGGACCTGTCCCAAGGGCCCAGGGCGGCAGGGAAGAAAAACGCCGACGCCGGAAGAGCCAGGCTCAGGACGAGGGCGGACCCCCACACCCAGCGGGTGGGGAGGCGCAGCCGCCGCAGACTGGCTGAGATGCTCCATGCCGCAGCGGACAGGAGCAGCCCCACCCCGAGGGCGTAAAGAGCCCATGCCAGGGGACCGACCTCCGCGGGGGTCATGTGCTTCCCTCTTCTTCGTCGGAGAGTTCGTCCAGGAGCTGGCGCATCCGATCCAGCTCCTCGTCGGAGAGAGACCTCGTTTCGACCAGGTGCGTGAGCGTCAACTCGGCGGAGCCGTGGAAGATCTTGTCCACCACGCGTCCAAGTGCGCTACGGCCCGCATCTTCCGGAGTCACCGTCGGAAAATAGCGGTAGGCCCGGCCTTCCTTCTCGTGTCGAATGTGCCCCTTCCGCTCCAGAATCTGGAGCATCTTCAGCACCGACGTGTAGCCGAGTTCCACTTCCAGGGCCTCCTTTACCTCGGCTACCGTCCCCGAGCCGGCGCGCCAGAGGACGCTCATTATATCCAGCTCTCTCTCGGTGAACGTGACATCGTCGGGCATGGCGGCTCCGGGTTTGTGGGATCCCAGCTCAGGAGGAGTGTTTTCCAGATGAGAGGTCTGTCGATCCAGGGCATCGGGCCCCAGGTACGACCAACCTCGTAATAGTATAATGCCGAGTCCCGAGCTTGTCTACACCTTTCTTCGTATCAGGTGGCTGGACTTTGTGCTCGCTGACTGGGCCTCGTGTCGGGTGACTGGGCTTCGAGTCCGTTGGCTGGGCTTCGAGTCCGTTGGCTGGGCCTCGAGTCCGTTGGCTGGGCTTCGAGTCCGTTGGCTGGGCCTCGAGTCCGGCGACTGGGTTTTGTGCCAAGTGGGAGGGCGCCAATGGAGGGAAGGGGGTCCCCCCGGAGGTTACGCCGTCCGAAAGGCGCGCAGAAAGAGCCAGGCGCTCACCGCCAACGCGATACCGATCCACAGAATGCCCCACACTACGGTAGGGATCCCCGTAAGCTGGGCCAGCATGTGAGCGTCGGAGGGAAGGTGGGGTCGATCCAGGATGTCGGTCTTGATGTCCAGGATGGCATAGAGGCAACTGGTGAGGCCCAGGACGGTCAACAGGATGCGGTTGAGGTCGGCGCCGGCACGCCGCGCAACAATGATCAGAAAGATCCCGAAGAGCACGCCGAAGGTGATTCCGAACCCGCCCCGGACGAACAGGAGCGTAATGATGATCATGGCCGCTCCCATCCCCAGGGTGATCCGAGACGCCCGAGATCCGGCCCGTCGTCCCGCCTCCAGGATGGCACCTCCCCAGAGGAGGCTTCCCAGATAGCCGGCCGACAACGTTACGAACGCATTGCCTCCGGGACAGTAGCAGGCACCCCCAAGGCGCGGGCTGAGTGTGATGCGTTGGATCGATCCGCCGGTGGCGATGGCGGCGATCCCGTGGCTGATCTCGTGGAGAAACACCACGAAGACCTGGAGAGGGTAGACCACCGGCGTGTTCCAGAACGCCCAGAGGGCTGCGAAGTATAAGCCGAAGCCGGCCAGGAACCAGGCCCGGCGGCGGAGGCGCCGTCCCACCTTGCGGCGGTGGCTCATCTCTCAGGCAGGCTGATAGCGTAGGCTCGGTCCAGCGTCGGGCCTCGCGCGTCCAATTCGCCCCGGGCTATACGGAGGTTCTGTCCGGTGCCGGTGAGTGCTTCGAGAGAGCGCTCCCTCACCTGGCCCAGGGGCATACCGGCTTCGAACCCGAAAGCGGCAGCCCAGCCTTCCACCCTTCGTTCCCAGCTTCGTTCGATCTCGGAGCTTCGGGGCTCGGGAACCTCGATCTTACGGGCGTGGGCTTCCGTCAGGAGGCGCTGGGTGAGGGCCGCCTCGCGGACCACGGCGCTGCGAATCCCGGTGTCGCCCTGGCTGAAGGCATCCACCGTGTCTGCCCGGAGGCCTGCAAGCCGGCCAGCCACCTCCCCTGCAGTCAGCTCTCCCTGGTTCCATCTTGCCACCACTCCGTCGTCGTCGCCTGCGGGGAGGCCCGACGGAGCGAGAGCGGCCAACTCGATCTCGATTCCTTCGGCCCGGCTCTCCACCCATTCCTGCCAACGATCGCGCCCGCCCAACATGGCAGCCACTTGGGACGCCACTCGGTCCCGGGCTTCCGGGAAGGGAACCTGCCTTCGGTCCTCCAGCTTGAGGACGTGGAATCCGTACTCGGTCTCCACGACGTCACTGACCTGCCCCACTTCCAGCTCAAGGGCGGCGTTCCAGAATTCGGAGACCCAGGTGCCTTCACGGCCTGGACCGAGAAGGCCGCCCCGCTCGGCGGCGCCTGGCTCCTGGGACACCTCCCCGGCTACCTCCTCGAAGGGTTCACCGGCCTCCAGCCGTTCCAGAGCGATCTGCGCTTCCTGCTCAGCCTGACGCCGATGTTCGCTCGGTCTCCACCGCTCGGAGAGACGAACCAGGTGCCTGACCTCCAGCTCCCACTCGGGCTGTACCTGGTAGTGGGCTTCCAGAACGTCATCGTCAACATCCTCCCATTCGAGGACCAGTTCCTCGCGGAGTCGGTCGATGAGTGCATCCTGTAGGCGTAGATCCAGGAGGGGGCGACCCAGCTGCACCCGGGTCTCATCGCGGACGGCAAGACCCACAGCGCCAACCCGTGCGAGTCGCCGGAGCTGTTCCTGGGAGAGGCCCCGAACGTCGTCGGCACTGAAGGTGAGTTCACCGACCTGAACGGCGGGAGGTGTCCGTTCGCACCCTGAAGAGACCACTGCAAGAAGGGTCAGGATACCGGCTACGAGGAGGCGGTGGGGAGGCAGTTGGGACATGAATCCTGGATGGAGGACGGTGGAATCGGTGCGGATGACCCGCCCGAGGGCGGAAGTGGGTGGGTGAAGGAGGGCTGGGCGCTCCCGGGAAAAGTCAGCTCCACGCCGGTTCAGGACAAGTGCAACCGGGAGTCGGCGATTCCGGATGCAACGTCGTGAAACGCCACACCTCCATGCCTGACAGGCGTCATCAGGGTGTGAATCAATCCGTTTGGCATGAGCCATCAAGAACTTTAACGGAGGGTTAACACTCCGCCGCTATCCATAGGGGCACACTCTTCACCGACGCGCGGTGGGCCGATGCCCCCCCGGGGACAGGTTGTTCCCGACAAGATTTTCGAGCCGACTGCGGTGCAAAGATCAACGTCCTTCCCTGGCACCCCCTCCGGTCGGACTACTGGCGGCCTACCATTCGCCAAATGCGGACCATCGCGCGTCGGCATCCTTCCTCTCTCAGCGGATGCCCCTTCCTGGCCGGTCTTGTGGAAGGGGACCGGTGCTGAAGCCGGTCCGGTCAGAACCTGACGTCGGGCCAGAGCAGGACGTTCCGGAAGTCCCGGGAGGGTCTTTCCCCTTCGAGCCGAGGCTGCATGCCCTGCAGCACGACATACCACCGCCCGTTGCCCTCCAGTGGGATTCGGATGGGGGTCCTGGCGACCTCACTGCCGTTCAGGTGAAGTACCCCAGTTCCGTCCGGCAACAGCGCCAGCGCCATGTGCTGCCAACCGCGGGGCGCCTCTGTGATCGCCTCCGGCATTTCCACGTTCAGCGCGGGAAACGACCGATGAAAGTGGAGGCTGGCCGCTGCCGCCGTCTCATTTCCC
>PWLA01000019.1 GCA_003559555.1 Gemmatimonadota bacterium
CCTTCGAGCCGGGTGGCCCGTCAGGAGCTCGAGGGCGACGGGACGGGCCTGGTGGCCCTCCTGGCCGATGCCGGGGTCACCGGGTCCCGTGGCGAGGCCCGCCGGGGCATCGAGCAGGGCGGCGTCTACCTGAACAACCGGCGGGTCACCGATCCCCGGGCACAGGTGACGCTGGATGACGCCATCGAGGGGCGCTTTCTGGTTCTGCGCCGGGGCAAGAAGCGTTACCACCTGGTCCAGGTGGAGGAGTAGGCGCTCGCCGGTGGCCCGCGACTACGATGTGATCGTGGTGGGAGCGGGCCACAACGCCCTCGTCTCGGCGGCCTACCTGGCCGCCGCCGGCCACCGGGTGGGGGTGTTCGAGCGGCGGGCCTCGGTGGGTGGAGCCACCTCCACCGCCGAGCTGATCCCCGGGTACCGCTTTGACCTGGGGGGAAGCGCTCACATCCTGATCCGCCTCACCCCGGTGGTAGAGGAGCTGGAGCTGGAGGCCCACGGACTGGAGTACCTGGAGCTGGACCCTCTCTTCTTCGCTCCCGTCCACCAGAGGGAAGCCGACACCGGCGGGGCCGGTCCGTCGGACACCGGCGGGGCAGGAGACGCCCTCTTCTTCTGGCGCGACGTGGAGCGAACCGTCCAGGGACTGGAAACCCGGTTTCCCGGGGAAGGGGAAGCGTACCTCCGGTTCATCCACGACTGGGCCCCCTTCTCCCGCATGGTCCGCGACGCGTTCCTTTCGGTGCCCGGTCCCTTTCAACTGGGCAAGCACTTCGTCTGGAAGAGTCCCCTGAGGGATCGGTGGCGGGAGGCCCTTCCCCGGATCCTGCGCCCGTACGGGGCGGTGGTGGACGAGTACTTCTCCCGGGAAGAGGTGAAGACCCCCCTGGTGTGGATGGCGGCCCAGTCCGGCCCGCCGCCCACCGAGCCCCTCACCGCTCCCTTTCTGCTCTGGCATCCCCTCTACCACGAGGGGGGCGTGGCCCGGCCCCGGGGAGGCTCCGGCGCCCTGGCGCTGGCTCTGGTCCGGAAGATCCGCTCCCACGGGGGGGAGGTTCACACCGGTGCGCCCGTGACCCGACTCCTCATGGAGGGGACCCGTGTGGTGGGTGTCGAGGCGGCGGTCCCGGACCGGGCCCTGGAACCCGATCCCGATCCGGGGGAAGGGCCCTTCCGCTTCCCCGGGCCCGAGGGGTGGCGCGCCCCGGGCCCGGAGGAAGTGGCGCAGGCTCCACGGGAGCGGTACACAGCCCGGGCGGTCCTCTCCGGAGCCCACGCCCGGGAGACGCTGGTTCGGCTTCTTCCGCCGGAGCATCGCCCGCCCGGAGTGGAGGGCATGCGTGTGGGGAACGGCTTCGGCGCCGTCCTTCGCCTGGCCCTGGACGGTCCGGTCCGCTACAGCGCCCATCCCGGGGTGGAGGCCCGGACCGGGCTTCAGCTCCTCTGCCGCGATCGGGCCCAGATCCAGGCCGCGTACGCCGACTTTCTCCGGGGCAGGCCCAGTCGGGATCCGCCCATGGTGGCCATGACCTTCAGCGCCGTGGACGATTCCCTGGCTCCCCCTGGCCACGAGGTGCTCTGGATCTGGGGGCAGTACTACCCGTACGAGCTGGCCGGTGCCCGGTGGGACGGGATCGCCGAACGGGAGGCGGACCGGCTCCTGGACGCCTTCGAGCGGTATGCACCCGGCACCCGGGAGAGGGTGGTGGGACGCCTCTTTCAGCATCCGCTCTGGCTGGAGCGGGAGCTGGCCCTTCCCCGGGGCAACGTCATGCACCTGGAGATGAGCATGGACCAGATGTTCGGGATGCGCCCCATGCTGGGGATGGCCGGATATCGGAGCCATCTCCGGGGGCTCTACCTCACCGGAGCCAGCACCCACCCCGGGGGCGGGATCATGGGGGCGTCGGGTCGGAATGCCGCTCGGGTTCTGCTCAGGGATCTGTCCCGGAGGCGGGTGTGAGCCGCCAGCAGGCCGCGGCCTTCCATGGGGTGAGCCGGCGTTGAGCTACCTCACCTTCCACCTGGTCTTCATCGTGCCCCCGCTCATGCTTCTGGGATGGGGGCTGGTGCGGATGGAGCCGGGGCAGCGCGTCCGGCTCCTGGGACGCCGGTGGTGGTGGGCCGTGCCGGCGGTGGCCGCCATCGCCTTCGTCTATACCACCCCCTGGGACAACTACCTGGTTTGGCGGGAGGTGTGGTGGTACGGGCCCGATCGGGTGCTGGGGACCATCGGCCACGTGCCGGTGGAGGAGTATCTCTTCTTTCTGCTTCAGCCGTTTCTGACGGGGATGTGGACGTATCACGTGCTGGCCCGGAGTCGGGAAGCCGGCAGGGAGACACACCGGGAGGTGCCGGGGACGGTGCGGGTGGCAGGCGCCCTTCCCTGGTTCGGATTGGCTGCAGTGGGTGGGTGGCTTCTCACCTTCGATTCAGGGGTGTACATGGGGCTGATCCTGGTGTGGGCCGCCCCGGTGGTGGGGGCCATGTGGCTCTACCTGGGGCCGGCGCTCTGGCGGCGGGCGGGCGTGGTGGGGCTGGCAGTGGCGGTTCCGACCCTTTACCTGTGGGTGGCCGACATCGTGGCCATGGCCCAGGGGATCTGGGAGATTTCGGAGCGCTACACCCTGGGTCCGCGCCCCTTCGGTCTGCCGGTGGAGGAGGCCGCCTTCTTCCTCATCACCAACGTCCTGATCGTGTTCGGAACTCTCCTGTTTCTGGTGCCGGGGATGGACGGGCAAAAGGGCAGGTAGCGGGAATGGACACGGGTGGATAGCGGACGGGGGCCGCCGCCCGGACCTGGATCCTTCCACGGCTCCTGCGGTATCTTTCCACTTCAAGCAGGACCTCTCGCAACCCCAACGGACCGGGTCAATGAAGAACTGGAAGAGCGTCGCGCTCCTGGGAGCCCTGGTCGTGGTGGCTGCAGCCGCCGGGACCTTCCTCTACATGCAGAACCACGAGGCTGCGGAGGCCCGTGAAGGCTCGCCTCTGGAGCAGGCCTCTGCCCCGGTGGGGGAGATCCCCGAGGCGGGAGCGGTGCATGAAGGGATTCGGGAGCCCATCCCCATGGACCATGCCGAGCCCATTCCCATGAAGGTCTACGCCTCGCCTACCTGCGGCTGCTGCGGACTCTGGGTCGACCACATCCGGGAGTACGGCTTCGAGGTGGAGGAGGAGCATCGCAACGACATGGGAGAGGTGAAGCGGGCCCTGGGCGTGGACTTCCAGATCTCGTCGTGCCACACGGCGGTGGTGAACGATTATGTGATCGAAGGCCACGTGCCGGGTGAGGATCTCCGGCGGTTCCTGGCCGAGGCGCCCCCGGTCCGAGGCCTCACCGTCCCGGGGATGCCCCTGGGGTCGCCGGGGATGGAGGTGCCCAGCGGCGAGGTCGACCAGTACCAGGTCCTCACCTTCACTGCCGATGGTGAGTTGGGGGTGTTCGCCGAGCACGGGCCGGTGCCGGGACGAGGCGGCTGAGGGCAGGGACGTTCTGCCCTCCTCCCTTCAGTCTCCCAGATCGCTCCACCCACCCAGCTCCCTTCACCCTTCCAGCTCCGGGTCGTGGAAGGCCGCCGGAGCGGCGAGGAGGGAATCGGGGATCCCGAAGGCATCCACCAGCGCGACCGCCCGGGGGCGTATCTCCCGGCACAACCCGTCCACCAGGTCACGGATGGCCTTCGAGCGGGTGCCTTCCATGTAACCCGCCTCCAGGAACCAGGCCCGATCATCCTCCAGGCGCCAGAGTGCCCAGAGGTCTGACAGAGTGCGGAGCTCGTCGGCCAGCTCCGGTTCCGGGGCATCGGCCACCGCGCGCTGGAAGCTCTCCAGCACCTTCCGCTCGATGTGGGCTCGGCCCAGTGCCACCAGGTGGGTCTGACACTCGTTCATGGCGTCGAAGGAGTCCATCCCCTCGTCGATCCGGCTCTTGAGCCGGCGGGCGGCCGTCTGGAGGAGCCGTTCCTCCCGGAAGTGGAAGGTGTCGCGCATGACCTCCGGGTCCCGAAGATGCTCCTCGGCGGTGCGACGGCTCCGGACCGGATTTCGGCGGGTGACTTCGCTGCTGGCCCGATCGGCCAGAAAACGCAGGGTTCCCCAGAAGCGGAGGTCGCCCACCTCGTCCCGGAAGCGGGTGAGGAGGCCCCGGGCCACCAGCTGGTACAGGACCACGTTGGCTCCCTCGAAGGTGGTGAACACGTCCGTGTCGTTACGGAGTTCCCCGAAACGGTTTTCCGCCAGGTACCCCCGACCGCCGCAGGCCTCACGACAGATCTGAATGGTCTCCTGCGCGTGGCGTGAGGCGTAGGACTTGAGCCCGGCGGCCATGACTTCCACCTCGCCCCGTTCCTCGTCGCCCTCGGCCGTGCCGTAGTCCCGGATCAGCTCCCGGACGGCGAAGTGGAGGCCGTAGCTCGCGGCAACCCTGGGGAGGAGGTCGCGCTGCTGGGTCAGGTAGTCCAGGATCGGCACCTGCGGCGCCCCCGAGGGGCCGAACTGGCGGCGGCGTTCGGAAAAGCGGACGGCGATGGTCAGAGCGGTCCTGGCGGCGGAGACCGATGCGGCGGCGATGGAGATCCGGCCGGCCACCAGGGTGCCCAGCATGGTGAAGAAGCGCTTGCCGTCCGAGGCGATGGGGCTCCGGTATCGGCCGTCGGCCGTTACGTCGGCGAACCGATTCAGCAGGTTTTCCCGGGGAATCCGGACGTCGTGAAAGGTGAGCCGGCCGTTGTCCACCCCCTGCAGCCCCACCTTGTCACCGCAGTCCTCGATCTGAATCCCGTCCAGGGGACGTCCCTGCTCATCGCGGATGGGCACCAGGAGGGCGTGTACCCCGTGCTCCTCGCCGTCGACCTCGAGCTGGGCGAAGACCGTCGCCATCTGCCCGTGCAGCGCCGCGTTGCCCAACCAGTCCTTTCGGGCCCCTGGGTAGGGCGTCTGGATCTGGAATTCGCCGGAGTCCGGGAGATAGCGGGCCACCGTCTCCACCTCCCGAACGTTGGAGCCGTGGTTCCGTTCGGTCATGGCGAAGCAGCCCGGAAGCTCCAGGTTGGCCATGGGTTTCAGGTA
>PWLA01000018.1 GCA_003559555.1 Gemmatimonadota bacterium
GACGTCTGCCCCAGTCGATCCCGGACCCGGTGAAGGAAGGGCTCGGCCCCCTCCACGGGCGTCCCCTGGAGGATCACGCCCACGCCCTCCGGGAGGTCTCCCGCCAGATCCCCGTCCTCATCTCGGATCTCCTGAGCGACGGCGTCCAGGAAGCGCTCTCGGTCAGAAGGATCGGCCGTCTCAATCCGGACGAGGGTGAACAGCGAGTGTCGAGGGTGCCCCAGCCGCTCCAGCATCCGATCGGCGAATCGGTCCACGATCCCTCCTTCGAGAGAGATCGGTCCTGCCCTCGACGACTGGACCTCCGTGCGGGGGGGCGCACCGGCGATGATGGCCCGCTCCGCCCTTGAGGCCAGCTCGCCGACGCTGAGGGGATCGCTCAGAAAATCGCTGGCGCCGGCCTCTACCGCCCGAATCCGATCGCCGGCCCGAACCCGGTCACCTGTTGCGATGATCACCGGGGTTCGTGACTGCCCTCGGATCGCCCGCACGGCGTGAAGGGCATCGTCCACCCGGTCCCGGGTGGTGTAGACGAGGACGAGCCCGGCTCGCTCCTCGCCCAGCCGCTCCAGAACGTCGCGGGAACTGTCCAGGATGCTGGGATCGTACCAGCGCTGGAGCCAACCCGTGATCTCGGCGGGCACCTCTGGTGCGAGCTTCAGGAGAAGGACCCTCTTCTGGTCCCGCTGGCCATCGTCCGTGCTCCGACGGGCGGGGCCTCCTGCCGGTCCCGTAAACCCGACTCCCGGGACCAGATCAAGGGTGATGGGCCCGGGATCTTCCACCGGTGGGCTCATCCGACGAACCCGAAGATGCGGCCGGTCACCCTGATCCTGCGAAAGGAGCAGGACCCCCGTCGCGGCGTCCAGCATCCAGTCCGTGGCCGGGGTGGAGGGGCTCTCCAGGTCCCCGCCCACGGCTGCCAGAGTCGTGGCCGGAAGCCCCTCCAGCCATCCCGCCACCAGACTGGACAGCGACGTGCCGGCCCGGGTCTCCCAGAGGGGAGTGGCGGGATAGATGGCCAGTCGCTGAAGGTCGGGACCCAGAAGGCGTGTCATCTCGTCCAGCATCTCCGCCGGATTCGCCGCCGAAAGGAGGCGTCGCTGGAAGTCGGGTTTGAAGGACAGGAGGCTCAGACGCCCTTCCCTCCATGCCTTCCCCAGTCCCAGACCCCAGTAGTCCGACTCCTCCAGAACCCGGCGACGCGATGCGGCCGTCACCAACCCGAGTCGACCTTCATCGCGACCCGCCGAGAGGAACTGGAGGAGCGCGATGAGGCGACCGCTCCCCGGGAGGCCAGCTACGATGTACGTTCCGCCCTTCCGGAGTCCGCCCACCCGCTGATCTACGGCGGGTATGCCCCAGGAGATCCTCCGACGAGCCCTCCCATGGTCCTGGCCGGGGACATCCTCCAGCACCTGGGATCGGATCATCGTTCCTTCCTGGTTCCCTGCGGTCATGGCAATTCTCCTGGATCGTCGTCAGGTCAGGCAGACAGCTGCTATGTCCCGCCTGAAGGCTTGGCCGTTCAGCGAATTCGGGAGTCGAGTCCGTGCTGTCGAGTGGCAAAGTCCATGCCCCAGCCCTTTAGCGGCTCCAGGGCCCGTATGCACAGCAACACCGGATCGTCCCCCTCGGCGGAGAAGGTGCGGGTTGGAGGGCGTGTGCGCCAGGACCGGGAACTGGAGTTCTGCAACACCTGTGGCATATTGACCCACCCGGCTGCCGGAAGCACTCGCAGGAGGATCCTCGAGGATCGGCACACAAGGGCCCGGGAAAAGGGCTCCAGCGCCCTCTGAGGCGGTCCATGTCCTTTTCCTCGATGTCGGCTGCTGCGATCTTCGCTGAAGCCGACCCGTGTCCTGAGTCAGAGATTCGTCGGCATGACCGGCACCTCGTGACGGTGTCTCGCGGAAAAAGTGAGGCTCGTGGACACGGTACCAGCCGCTCGGCCCGTGAGCCGATGCATTCGACATCCATGTGGCACTCCTCAAACGCCCCTGTCATGCCAGCCTCCCTGTGCCAGCCCCGCCTCCCACTGGCTCTTGCCAGCCTCCTCGTGCTGACCCTGCTCACGGCCTGCAGTGATGGACCCACTGGCCCGGACATCGAACCTGAGCTCACCTTCCAGGTGGAGCTCCTGGGCTCCATGGACGTGGAAGCCGGAGGCCAGATTTCCCTTCGCGTGGTCGTCCACGCGGACGGTCTTCCCGCCCCGGACACAGGAGTGGAATGGGACGTGGTGGAGGGCGATGGATCGCTAGAGGCCGAGGCCGCCAGAACCGACGGGACCGGGCAGGCTGAGGCCCTCTGGCAGGTAGGAACCGTGGCGGGCCCAGCCGCACTCCGGGTCCGGGTCGATGGGGCAGGCGAGGAGATCGTCGAAGCCACCGTGCACCCGGGACCGGCCCACGTGGTGGCGTCCGTTCCCGATACCATTTACCTCCAGGCCCGCCGGGCCCGCGGGCGCCCCGGCGTCGTCTTCCATGACCAATACGGAAACGATACGAAGGCTCCCGCAGACATCGCCTGGCAGATCCAGGACCCGAGCATCGCTGGCTTCGTGGGCGAGGACCTCCTGGCAGCAGGTGCGGAGGGGACCACCGTCGTCCAGATGAACTCGTCCGTCGGCGACGCCTCCATCCCCGTGAGAGTCACATACGAGGGCGTCATCACCGTGACCTTCGACGATGGGTTCCGATCCGTCCACGAACGTGCCTTTCCGATCCTGGAAGGGCTGGGTCTCGAGGCCAATGTCGCCATCGTCACCCAGGCGGTGGAGGAATCCTGGCCGGACTTCCTGGATCTGGACCAGCTCACCGAACTACATGACGCCGGGTGGGCTGTGGCCAGCCACAGTGTGTCCCATGCCCGACTCGACACCATCCCCATGGATGACCTCCACCGGGAGCTCGCCGAGAGCCGGGCCTGGATCGAGGAGCGAGGATTCCGCGGAAGCGGGGCGTTCATCGTCCCCTTCCACCAGTGGAGCGAATCGGTCCGCGAGGCTGTGGCCGAGCACTACACGCTGGCTCGGGGACGTTCGCTATGGAAGGGGAGTCCCGAGACCAAGGCAGAGTGGATCCCTCATGACCGCATGGACCTGGCGGCGCTCGATGTGGACTCGGACGGCCTGGAGTCGGAGGAGGATCTGGCCTGGCTCCGGCAAGCCCTCGAACGGGCGGTGAACCAGGGTCTCTACTTCGAGATCTTCTTCCACCGGGTGGAGGAGGAGCAGGTGGAAGTCTTCACCCGCATCGTCGAGGTCGTGGCCGAGTTCCGGGAGCACGTGCGCACCTTCGACGAGCTCCTGGCTCAGGCGACGGGGTCTCCGCCCTGAGCAGGCGCGATGGCGCTCGCGCACCGTCCGGGGCGTACCCGGTTTCCCGGAGAAGCAGACATTCCGCCCGGGGATCGAGGATAGGGTTCTGGCGGTGGTGCGTATGTCGAGGGGATGAACCCGCCGAGGTCAAGTCGAGTGCAGTTCGAGCGATGGCTGCTCCAGCGATCTGGGTCTGGCCCGCTGAGCTCGAAGTAGAGCGTCGACTCCGGGCTCTGGCCCGGTCGCCGATACCATCGCCGTCGTCGCTTCCTCGGCCAGGGGATGGCGGGGCCCCACGACGATGAGTTTGGCGGCGAACACGGACTCGATCAGGATGGCCGAGACGAAGAGGAACGAGGCCACGCCACCGGCGAGGAGCGCCCCCACGATAGGCTGACCCATGAGCAGGGTCACCAGTGCCAGGATCCAGGTCACCATCACGGCAACGCCACCGGCCATGGCCACTGCGTGAGTGATGGCCATGCGGTCCAGTTCACCTCGGGGAATGGCGCGGATTCGATTCCCAGAAGGGGGCACCAGAAACGCGTGTTCGCCGAAGAGGACCATCATCTCGCCCGGGCGTCCTCCGGGTGCCCCTTGAAGGCGCACCTCACCCCGGGCCGAGCGGGCCCTGAGGTCGGACAGTGCCCGGTCGAAGGAAGCCGGGGACATGGAGTTCACCTTCTGGGACATGCGTCCACCTCCTCTGGGGGAACCTGCGTCCACCTCCTCTGGGGGAACCTGCGTCCCTCAACGGTGCAACGGCGATACCACTTTTAGGCGGAAGGCGGTAAAGCCCCTCTCCCGCCTGAACTTTCCCCTGTCGGACCCCTGTCGGGCAGAGACGGCATCCAGCGACGAAAGCATTGCGGGACACCAGAGCGTGGGGCGTTCTGCGGCCTCGGGCTCGAGCCGACGCGGGAGGCCGTCGTCCGGGAGTGCTTTCAACCTCGGCGTGTCCCCCGCCGCATCGAACAATGCCGTGCACGGCGGCCGAACCCGATTTCTTCATCCACCCACTTGGCGTTGAAAAAGGGTCCACGTCCTACCTACCCGACCCAGGTGGAGGGGCTCAAGCCGGGGGCCCAGACGGTGTTGAGGACAGCACCCACGAAGCTCTTCGCGAACTCCATGTTCTGGGGGAGGTCCTCGAGGGCGTCGAGAGAACTGCGGTCTCCAGCAAACCCGGGCCGATTCAGTTCATTATCAGGACTCTGAGATGCCCACAACATTCGCGATCTGCCACGGCTCCGTGGACCCAGCTCGTGTGACATGCACCTCGTCCACTCGTTCATAGAGTGGACCGAGTTCAGGCGCAAAACGAAGAATCCGGATCTTCACCACGATCGAATCGGCCGTCGGGGCCTCATACTCGACCACATGGGCAAGTCCCCGGAAGGCACCCACCGCTTCACATCCCAGGAACCCCTGGCACCGTACCGCCTCCCCGTCTGAGCCGAAAGCGAACCCTGCTTCCTGACTCGCTTCTGCGAGGATCGTCTCGTCAACGGCACTTGCGATCGTGTCAGGCGAAACCTGGATCTCGCCCGAAGCAACCACAGTCCGGGAGTGTGCCAGGGCAGTGGCCAAGGCACCTGTCGGTTCTGGCTCATTCGTGTGGCACGCGGTCGCGGAGGCTGCCAGGATCCATCCTGCCGACACAAGTATAAGGCGTCTCATTGTCGACCTCGCTGGGTCACATTCTCATCACTCACCGATGTACCCTTCA
>PWLA01000026.1 GCA_003559555.1 Gemmatimonadota bacterium
AGGTCAGGGCGGAGCCGGCCGTCCACCACCACCCGGGGAGGAGTCCGGCCGGGATGGGTTTCCGAAGTCCGGATCCGGATATCGGGCTCCGGGCCGCCCTCGTCCTGGCTTCGTGTCAGGTAGCTGGCCAATCGCGCGCGAGCCACTCTCCGGGCACGGATGGAAAGGGGACCCCGGGAACTGGGGGAGTGCCGAGAAGCATCGGAGGCACGGTCCCGTCGCTCCGACCGGGCCGCCGCTGGGGACTCGTTCTCGCGACCCGAAGTGACCTCAGGGTCATTCGGTGTGCTGGGCGCCTCGCCCTCGGTGCGCGCCCGGGGAGCCTCATCGATGGGCTGGGCCGATCGGCCCTCCACACCCGCCTCGAGACAGGGTGGACGGTTGGGCTGGCCGATGTCGTTCCAGCCCACCAGGTGCACGAAGTGGTCGGTGGCCACGCCCTCCACCCGGACCACCACCGGGCGGGCCGTGTCCTCCGAGGGATCCCAGCGCACCGTTCCCTCCAGGTGGACGAGGCTCCGGGATTCTCTCTTCTCGGAGAGGTCGCACCGGAAGGCTCGGTGCCGGAAGACGGGGGGAGTCCCTCGAAGCTTCGACACCACCTTGAAGGCGGTTTCCTTGGCGGCCCAGAGACCCCACAGGCGGCGGAGTCGGCCGGGTTCGTCCGGGGCCTCCTGAAGCCAGGCCTGCTCTGCCGAGGAGAGGATCCGACGGGGAAGCCGGTCGTCGGGTGGGCGCGTCCGGCATCGGGGATGCTGGAGGTCCACCACATCGTTGCCGATCCGGATTCCGGTGGCCGGCCCCAGGTTCGGTGACAGCTCGCTCATGGGGCGCCGGCCGGCTCGGAGAAATCCAGCGATGGCGTGCCGGGCGAGGCCGGCGGCAGCGAGTCCCCCAGGGCGTGGGGCAGCCTCGACGATGCAAACGAGACATCGCCTGCGGCTGCCCGCCTACGGGGGAACTCTGCGGCGCCGGTCACAGCGCACAGCGCCGTCGCGCGGCTCGTCCCATCACCAGGACACGGTCTGCAAGGGTCCATGTAGACACAGGACCCTCCATTCAGACGGGCGTTCCGTGGAGACGGGCGTTCCGTCACGCCATGTCAGGCGGGTTCGGGAGGGCTGAGGGCGTCCCGGACCTCGCCGGGAATCCGCATGGGCTTCCCGTTGGGACCGACCCAGACCGCGACCACCAGGGCCTCCACCGCCAGTTCCCCGGCGCTCAGGTCCAGATCTCCGGCCTCCTCCAGACGGGCAGGGTGCAGGAGTCTGGGAGAAGGAGTGCCCCGTTCGCCGTCGGTCCCTTCGCCTCCGGCCCCTTCACCCCCTTCCCCCCCGGATCCGGGACGAAACCGATAGAGCGCCTGGTGGATGGTCATGGAGGTGTTTCGGAAGCTCTGGACCGCGGTGCGAGCCACCAGCCGATCTCCCAGTCGACACTCCCTCCGGTAGTCCACCTCGATGCGCACTACATGCACGCCCCAGCCCCGGGTCTGCATGGTTTCGATGGGGAAGCCGCCGGCCGCCAGCGCATCGAAACGCGCCTGTTCGAGGTAGTTGAGATACACCGCGTGGTTCAGGTGCCCCAGACTGTCCAACTCGTAGCTGCGGACGCGGAATGGGGTGACGAAGGCGGGAGAGGCGGGCAAGTCGGTCATGGTCTGGCTCTTGAGCGGTTTCGCGTTGCGGATTCGGCATCGTCGGCTCGACGCCCCAACCAACTGTCGGGTCAGGTGTCGGACCCTGAACCGAAATTGGGGACCATCGCTGGACGCCGCGGCCTCGTTGTTTGATATTTGAAACATCAGGTACCCGGAAGGCCGTTGAAGAAGCACGGACCGCCACCTGCTGGCAATCAGCCACCTCGACCTGGAATCAGTCCCTTGAGCACAAAGCCATTCAACGGTGGAGCGAGCCTCGACCTGGAACGTGCCGGCGGCACGGAGACGATCCTGCTCGTCGAGGACGACGACGCCGTGCGGGCTGTCACCAGGAGAGCCTTGTCCCGCTTCGGGTACTCGGTCCTGACGGCCGAGGGCGGTCAGGAGGCGATCCGAATCGCCGAGGAGCATCCGGAGGCGATCAAGCTTCTGCTCACCGATATCATGATGCCCGGAATGAACGGTGTCGAGGTGGCGGCCCGGGTGGGTGAGATTCGGCCGGGCATCCGCGTCTTCTACATGTCGGGCTATGCCGACCAGGACCTGGTTCGTCAGGGTCTGCTCACCCCGGGCACCCGATTCCTCCAGAAGCCCTTCACCCCCCAGGAGCTCGCCGACCGCGTCCGGGACATCCTGGACCGGTAGTCCCGAGCGGTGACATGGGGTCGCCCTCAGGTCGCCGCCGCCCCCAAACACGATCGCCCTCCGAGAGCACGTGCCTGGCACGATGCTTCCAGAGGGCGATTCGTACTGCAGACTCCAAGCTCCCGCGGCTGGACTCGAACCAGCGACTCGGTGGTTAACAGCCACCTGCTCTACCAACTGAGCTACGCGGGATCAACAACTCGGTGAACGCAGGTCACCCTGGGGCGACCGGACGAGCCCACCAAGTGGTAAACGTTAGTCTCCCGAGGGGGGTGTGTCAACGCTCCGTGTCGGCGGATGGCGAAGGGGGAGAGTCGTTCCATCAGGCTCGGCCCGTCGGCGCCCACCTGTTGCGTCTCCCGGTCTTCAGCGAGGGGATTGCCCGGATGCCGGTACCCGGTGCCATCCTTCCTGCAGGGTTTCCAGGAGGGGGGTGCGCACATCATGGGCGTCCTCCCAGATCTGACGGAAGCGACGAGCCAGTCGCCGGGCCCCTGCTCCGCGGTGCACCGCGGCCACTGCCGGACCCCGATGGGGATACGGACGCTCGAACCAGTGGGGACCCACCAGGGTGAAGTGAGCGGATTCGGTGCCGGAGAAGACGGTGAAGTCCGGGGCCCATCCACCCAGGGGTGCCGACCGCACGTCCAGGGCGCCGGTTTCCAGTAGGCGGATGATGAGTTCCAGGCGCCAGCGTCCGCTGGGCCGTGCAGCCAGCGATTCTGCCTCCGAGGCCATGGTGAGCACGTCGATCTCCGCCAGGATGAGCCGGATGGTGGCGGGGGCGCCCAACTCCTCCCTTCCCAGTGACACCCCGGCCAGGCGAATCTTGCGGATGGCCACGTCGATCCGGTGCGCCTTTCTGGCCAGGCGGCCGTAGACCGTCCTGAAATCAGGCTGGCTCTCTTCGTCCAGGAGCCAGGCCGGCGAGGGGGCCTCGTGGAATACGTCGTCGGGGAACGCCATGGTCCGGTACGATCGCCGCAGGAAGCGGCCGGGGGGATGGCGAGGTGGGACCGATTCAGCCTTCGGTGATCTCCAGTAGGGTCTGGTCCCGGTCGACCTGCGGCACGGTGTGGCATCGCCGGCAGCGAGCTTCGTAGCTCTCGGATCCGCCCACCTGGATCGTGGGCCCCTCTGCCGGAGCGGGAGCCCCATCCAGGAGACGCTGGTTCCGGGTAGCCAGCTCTCCGCATACCACGCAGATGGCGTGGAGCTTGTCCACCTGCTCGGCCAGGGCCATGAGCTGAGGCATGGGGCCGAAGGGGGCCCCTCGGAAATCCATGTCCGTGCCGGAGATAATCACCCGCATTCCCCGATCCGCCAACTCATCCACCACGCCTACGATCCCCGAGTCCAGAAACTGCGCCTCGTCGATGCCCACCACCTGGACGCCCTTGCGGAGGCGCTCGGCCAGTTCCACCGAGGAGGAGACCGGGAAGGCGTCGAACTCACTCCCATCGTGCGACGAGACGCGGCGCAGCCCAGAGTACCGATCATCCAGGTGCGACTTGAAGACCTGCACCTCTCGCTTGGCGATGAGCGCCCTCCTCACACGCCGCATGAGTTCCTCGGATTTTCCGCTGAACATGACACCGGTAATCACTTCGATCCAGCCGCCAGTGGTGCGGTGGAGGGCGCGGGGATGGGTCATGGGGCTGAGGATTGGTGGCGGTGTGGGTGTCGTAGGTCAGGTCGGGACATTTTTCTGGCCCGGAGGTTGCAAGGCTTCCCGACGCAACAGGTGGCGGCCCTTCACTGCTGCGGCCCCCCTCAAGCCTGCGGGAGCGAGGCCGGCGGGTCAACCGCCGAGCACGCCGACCCGGCGACCGGCTCGCGGAAGAGCCCACTGCAGAGGCCGAGATATCCGCCAACCCGCCTTTGCCGGTGCAGGCCACGGGCGGTGGGAGGAGGAGTGGCGGTTCTACGGCTGGGCGGCGGGTTGTCTCGGGGGACAGAGGGGTTTGCCCCCCCACACCCCAAAGCCAAGGGGTGGAGGGCGTAAGATCCCTTGTGGGAGAGCGGTCTGGAGCGGATCCGCAGCAGCAGGACTGGTGGCAGAGGCTCTGGATCGATACACATCAGTGGATCCGGCTTACTTGACATACCTGGACGGTCGGCGTCATTGTTCCTGCCGAGTTGGTAAACATTTGACGTCGAACTTACACCTCATTCGCACTACGCTGGGGAAATCCGGCTCCTGTGCGACGAGGACCCGCGGGGGCTGAACCGGTGCCTCCGCGGTCCGCATGGATGACGTTCGCATACCGGGGAGACCCACGTACGTGTCCCTTAGACCGACCGAGGCAGGACGAGACCCTGAGTGGTCCATCGAGGCAGCCGAAGAACTCATCGGTTCCCTCACCGGCGTCCTGTCGGCACGGATCGTGTCACGGCCGGGAGGCGAGATCGATGAGGTTCACGTCCTGACTACGGATGACATAGCCCCGAAGCAGACGGTCCGGAATGTGGAGTCCGCGCTACTGACCCGGTTCGAACTTCCGGTGGATCATCGAAAGATATCGGTAGCGCAGACTTCGCGGCCCATTCCGCTCACCCCTCCTACGGAAGGGCGTGCGTCCATGGTGCTCGAGGGCCCGGAACGACAGTCCGAAGGTCGGATTCTCTTCCGTGGCCAGCAGATGGAGACGGAGAACGGGCACCGCGTGCGGGTCACCGTATCGCTGGAGTGGGA
>PWLA01000112.1 GCA_003559555.1 Gemmatimonadota bacterium
CTGCCCGCCTGGGCGTTCCCCCAGTCAATACCTGGGAGGATCCAGGTGCCATCCACCTGTTTCATCTCCTCCGGGACGACCCTGTCCGCCTCCATCAGCTCATGGACGCCTGGGCGGTCTCGGTCCTGGGCCAGCTCGAAAACCTGTTGGGAGGCTCAGCACGGGAAGCCGCGGTCCCCGACTCGGAACTCCGGCAGACCTGGGAGGCTCGATGCAGATTGGCCCGCATTTGGGTGGATGCGTGGCGGAAAGGGCGGGGCCGACCTGTCCACCGGGGAGCCTTGGAGGCGAGCGGCGCCGTATCCGATACCTTCCTGGACCAGGTGACGGAACTGGCCCGAGAGGTAGGTGGCGACGCTCAAGCTCTTGTGACCGCGCTTCCGGATGTTCCGCGCTACCGTGCTGCCAAGGTAGTCGAGCTGAAGGAATGGCTGGAGGAGAACGGCTACCTGCCCCCTGGGGAACCCTTGGACGCAGCCGGCCGCGAAGCGCTGGTTCTCCGGGAGGGGGTGGGGCTGGCCGAGCCGGGTGACATCCGGGACGTGGTTCGGCGCCTGGAGGCGGGTCTGGTCAGGATCGCTGAGGGATGAACTGGCTGGGGGTGTGGCGGCGGCTACCCAGATCAACTGAGCGATCAGTGCCGAGCCCCTTCCCATGCCCTCCGGGTCGAGATGCTTCCGGACCAGGGCAGCCGCGCTTGGATGGGCGGATGTGGGTCGCCATCCTCATCGCGAGCGGGTCCGGAAGAGATCCATGGTTTGAAGAACCCGGAGCGTATACGGTCAGGGTCCTACGCCTGGTACGAGGCTGGTACGGACCCAGCCCGTTTTGGTACCAACCGAACCGTTACGAGATTCACAAAGATGGCCTAAACACTGACGAACAGTGACATCTGGTACAAGTCCCAGAGCACTTAAAATCCTCTAGGGCTAACGCCCTGTGTGGGTTCGACTCCCACCCCCGGCACTTCACTGAACCGCCCCGGGTTTGCCGGAGACCTGTTTACGTGAGTGCCACGGCCTCGGCGTGAGGGGTGTGGCGGCGGCTACCAAGATCAACTGAGCGATCAGTGCCGCACCCCTTCCTATGCCCTCCGGGTCGAGATGCCTCCGGACCAAGGTAGCCGCGCTTGGATGGGGGATGTGGGTCGCATGAGGGTTCCGTGCCAGGGGCGCGATGGCATACGCCGGCGGGTGGCCTGGTCTGCTACTGGGGAAGGAGCGAGGCGAGCGTGGCCCCCAGGAAGTAGGGCCACACGACTACCGCGAGAACACCCTTCCAGAAGGAGAGCTCAAGGAAGCCGATGGTAAACAGCCAAGCGGCGATCCAGAGCAGACCCGTGGAGCCGTGCTGCTCGATCTTGATCCGATCCCGGGATTCCATCTGGGTGACTCTTCTTTCTGGTCGTGAGCTGATCCCCTCTCCGCTCCGAGATGGCGTGCAAAGCTCATACCGACTCCGGATCGCGGCCGAGTGGGTGCGGAGCACAGGGTTCGAGGACCCTGCCCCTACAGTCAGGAGGGTATGTGGCCGGGGCGCGATGTCTCCCCGAGCGCGACGTCCAGACGCAGAATGTCCCACACCGCTTGTCGTATCCGGAGCGTGATCTCGCCTCAGGGTCCGTGATTCCGGGAGCTTTTCGACTCTTGGAATGGGTCCGTCCGGCACCTCCGGCGTCCGGCACGCCCCATGCACCGAGGGCGAGTCATGAACGCCACTCCGCAGCCTCCGTCCCTTCCTGCCCCGTTCCCGGCTGCCGTTCGGGTTGAGGAGACCGTCGAGGACCGGAACCGCCTCACTGCAGCGTTTCGCATCATTCTGGCGGTCCCCCACCTCCTCCTGGTTGGCGGGCCTATGGCGGCGACGCTCTCCTGGACGTGGACCTCCCGGGGAGGGCTGACCTACGAGTGGGGCGCAGGCGGCGGGGTGCTGGGCGCGGCGGTTGCGGTGGTCGCCCTCATTGCCTGGTTCGCCATCCTGTTCACCGGGCGCTACCCGGAGGGACTCCGGAGCCTTGCTGTCTACTATCTCCGGTGGCGGGTGCGGGCCGTGGCGTACACCGCTCTGCTCCGGGACGAGTACCCACCGTTCGGAGAAGGGGCGTATCCGGTGGAGCTGGAACTCGTCGAGCCCAAGGTTGAGCGCCGCCGCCTCACTGTCGCGTTCCGGATCATCCTGGCCATCCCCCATATCCTTGTGGTATGGGCGTTGGGCGTGGCCTGGGCCCTCACCACCCTCATCGCGTGGGTCTCGATCCTGTTCACCGGTCGCTATCCCCCGCCCCTGTACCACTTCGGGGTCGGGGTCCTGCGGTGGAACATCAGGGTGGAGGCGTACCTTCTTCTCCTCTTCGATGACTACCCGCCATTCTCGCTCCGTGCGTGACGGAGGGGGTGGCATGGGTGGATAGGCCACGGCGCTCCTGGGCGTGCTCCTGGCGGCTGCCGTGGCCATCTGGTCACCGGTGGCGGGGCTCGTTGTCCTCGTGCTGAGCAATCTCCCCGAGGTCTTGATCACCAGGATGGCGCCGGACGGATACGGTGACTGGGCCTAGGCGCGGAAGGGGCGAGGAGGAGCCGGAGTTCTTCATCCAAGAGGCCATCGGATGGGTGCTGCGGGAGACCGGGAAGAAGCGCCCCGAGCGCGTGCACGAATGCCTCCTTCCAAGAGCTTCCGGGGCTTCGGGTCTCACGGTCCGGGAGGCGGTGAAATACCTTCCGGATTCCATGATGGACGAGATCCTGGGGGCGTGGGGGGCTGCGTCGTCCGGGACGGGTGGGGCGGGTGAAGGAGCTGGTCAGAGAGGGCGTGGCCGGAGGAAGCAGTGAGCCGGGGGGTGGGGCTCCTCGTGGGCGCGGCCCTCGTGCTCCACGGTCTGGCGCACGCCCTTCCCGGGATGCGGGCGCTGGACCGGGTGGCCGGGTGGCCCGTGGCAGATCCCGAGACCGGTTCCGTGGTTCTCGTGGCCCTCGGTACCGTCCTGTGGTCCGCCGCCACAGTGGGGCTCATCGGCGCCGGATTCGGGATCTGGGGGGTGCGCCCCTCCGAGCGCGGCTGGCCCCTGGCGGCTGCGGTGGGGGCCGGTTCGTCGATCCTCCTGCTGACTCTCTTCCCGCCGGAGTACGCCCTTCCCGGGGTGGTGCTCTCGGCCGCCGCGCTGCTCTTCGTGTGGAAGCGGGGAAGGGGGGGGCATCGCGAATCGTTTCCTGGAGATTCATTCAGGAACGACGACGCAAAACGACGGAGGACCCCATGGGACGTATCCACAGGAGCTCCGCCTCTCATCGGATGCTGACATGGACTCGCTTGGTTTCGTTGGCCTTCGCGGCGATACTGGCTGTCTCCGGCTGCGGTGAGTCGGTGATCGCACCGGCCGAGAGTGAAGTCCGCCCTGAGTTCAACCCCAGGACTGTTCAAGCAGGTCTTCGGGAGCGGGCTCGGGCAGGCGGTCACGATCGGGGCGATGGCTGCGTGGCTGCGGGTGCCGCTGGGGCTGGGCGTGAGGAGGTTCGGGAGGAAGAACTTCTGATTCGACCGGTCCATTCCCGACCTTCGCACACCGGGCCAGTGAGAGCGGGCGACTCGCTATGACCAGCTCCTCTCCTACTTTCAGGAGAGGTCCGAGGCCTCGAATCGGGTCGCCACGAACACGCTGGGCTGGTCGAGGGAGGTAGACCCGGCGAACCTGGCTCTCCAAATCTGGACACTTCTGCCGCTCTCGGAGGGTTGGCCTATGCGACCGGCACGCCGCCCGTGGCGTGCGGCGCCATAGCCTCGCCCTTCGGATGGGTACAGGCTCGGGCATGGCCCAGGCCTCGCCCGTATCCCGACGCTCCGCGTGGAGGCAACCGTCACCGCCTATCCCGCGCCCCCCAGCCCATAGGCTCGCCTCCGCCTACGGCCGGGTCTATCGCCCCCGCCGCCCCACCGAGACGCCCCTTTACCCGGTGGTCCAGCATCACTTGGAGACCTTCCTCGCCGAGGCTCAGGAAACCGACCCCATGGGCTGGGGCATCCCGTCGTGGGTGGAGCGCGATTTTCGCGGTTATCTCCGCTGCGGCATCCTGGCCCACGGGTTGGCTTCGCCGATCCGGCGGGAGACCCTCCTGATCTTCGAGCCGGCGTCAGCCCGCACGGATTCGCGAGGGTGCGCTGCTCAGACTATGGGCACGATCGGTTCCTGGCGTTCTCCTGCAAGGCTCGAGGCGTGTGCCCGTCGTGCAACGCCCGCCGCATGGCGGAGGTGGTCGCGCACCTGACCGACGAGGTCATTCTGCACCTTCCCGTCCGCCAGTGGGTGCTCTCCGTGCCCAAGCGGCTGCGGCCCTTCCTGCATCAGACGCCTGAGGTGGCGAGTGCCGTGCTCGCCAACTTCCTCAGGGCGCTCCGGTCCGCACTCCGTGACGCGAGTCCGGGTGCGCCGGCTCGGGTTCGCGACGTGCAGCTCGGAGCCATCTGCTTTCCGCAGCGCTTCGGCAGTTCGCTAAATCCGCACTACCACTACCACGTGCTGGCCCTCGATGGTGTGATCTCCGGCGACGTCGAGCGCGGGGTGCGCTTCCACGAGGCCACCGCACTCGAGGCCCCGGATGCGGAAGCCCTGGGCAGCCTCGCCCCGATCGCGATCCAGTCGCATGCTCTGGGCTCAGCTCCTGGCTCGCATCTACCAGGTGCTTCCCTTCCTGTGCCCCGCCTGCGACGGCGAGATGCGGATCATCTCCTTCATCACCATGCCCTCTACCGTGGAGCGCATCCTCCTCTACCTCGACCTGCCGCATCGGCCTCCCCGGCTCTCGCCCGCCCGAGGTCCTCACCCAGGCCGAATTCAACCTCGATCAGTCCCCGGCCTTTGACCTCGCGGCTCCCGAGCCCATCCCGGAGTTACCTTCGCTCCGCTCCGGTGAGCCGGCGGGATACCTTCTCTGCTCCTCGTCACGGGGATCAGCCCGCACGGGTTCGAGTTCGACCAGTCCGCTCCACATGACTGGGAAGCCTGAGGCATGACCCGGTCCCATCCGCGCGCCCCCGGCCCGTCGCACCCGACCGTCGCTTACCGCCCATCGCACCATCCTTCCGGCCCCGATTTCCATCGCGCATCGTCCACCGTCGCTTCGCCTGCTCTCCGGCGCTTCAACGGCTCACGGCCGGCTCCGCCACCCCCGACTCTTCGGCAGCTTGCTCAGCCAGACGCCGCGCCGTACCTTGCTTCCGCCCCTGAGAGGGCTCTTGAATCGCCTATTCCTCTCTATCCGGACGTACTGGATCCGCTCCGCAGCGATCCGCGCTTTGATGAGCTGCTGATGGAGGTGAACCGGAGTTGGGGCCTACCCGCAGACGGGCGCCTACCGTCCACCGCCCGTGGGCCAGCGGAAGGCCGCGGGCGGTGAGGGATTCTTCTTCTCGGGCCGTTCCGCATCCGTCTCGCCGTGGGAGGCTACCATGAACTTCGCTGATCTGCTCCGCGAGCTGAAGCGGCGGAAGGTCTTCCGCGTGGCCGGCGTCTACGCGGTCGTCGCCTTCGTGGTCGTGCAGGTGGCGGACATCGTCTTCCCTGCGCTCCACCTTCCCGCCTGGACCGTCACCCTCGTCGTGGCCCTGGCGCTCCTGGGATTTCCCATTGCGCTGGTCCTGGCCTGGGCGCTGGAGGTGACCCCCGACGGCGTCAAGCGCACCCAGCCTGCGGCAACGCCGACCCCCCAGGAGACCGCCGAGAGCGCCAGCGATTCTCGGCGCCTCGCCATCGGCCTCATCACCGGGTTCTGCATTGCGGTGGGGGGGCTCGGCGCCTACGGTTGGATGACCTCGGATCGCCCCGGCGCCGCATCGGACGGGGCCGCCCTCGATCCCCACCGCGTCGCGGTCTTTCCCTTCGCAGTCAGGGGCGCCGAGGATCTCGACTACCTGGGTGAGAGCATGGTCGAGCTGCTGGGTCGCTCGCTCGACGGAGCGGGGCCTCTCAGAACCGTCGATCCTCATGCCCTGCTCAGCCGGGTGACGCGACACTCGACGTCTGGACCCCTCTCGCCGGATGACGCGGGGGAAATCGCAGCCGGCTTCGGGGCTGGACGCTACGTCCTCGGCACGATCGTGCGTGTGGGGGACGGCACACGTCTCAGTGCCAGTTGGTACGGAGAAGGGGGAGAGCCGCTCGGGAGCACCGAGGTCGTCGCTGCGGCCGAAGGGGAGATCCAGTCGACCATCGATGCGCTCGCGAGGAGCGCGATCGGGGCGCTCGTCGCCGAAGCGGGTGATGGGCTGGACCGGCGCGAGGGCCTGGCGGCGCAGACCACGTCGTCGGTCGAGGCCCTCAAGGCGTATCTCGAGGGACAGGCGGCCACGCGGCGCAGCGAATTCGACGAGGCCTGGCAATCCTTCCAGCGTGCCGTGGAGGCCGACTCCACCTTCGCCCTCGCGCACTACCGCCTGGGCATCGCAGCCAGATGGATCGGGGCCCCCGGGTTCCGCGACTCGGCTGCCCGTGCGGTCGAGCTGGCCGGGGGCCTGCCGGAGAGAGATCGGCGTCTGATGCAGGCGTTCGAGGCGTTCGTTGAGGACCGGGGATCCGAGGCCGAGGAGATCTACCGCCTCATCATCGAGGATGACCCTCACGACGTGGAGGCCTGGAACAACCTGGGTTTAGTGCTTTTCTTTCTCGGCCCCGGGATGGGTCGGCCCGCGACGGAGGCGCGGGTCCCCCTCATGACCGCGCTCGACCTCGACCCGACGCTCAGCGAACCGATCTTCCAGCTCGTCCGCATCGCGGGCATGCAGCGAGATCGTGCTCTCCTGGATTCGATCACCAGTGGCCTGGAGCATCGAAAGCTCGATTCAGAGGTCGAGGCGATGCTCCGGACGATTCGAACCGATGTGCTGGGCGACGGGTCGCGGGGCGACATCGATCTGAACAGCCTGGTCACGGTGGACTTTGCGGCCGAAATCCTCCGCTTCTGGGGCCTGTTCGACGAGGCGAAGCGGCTGCTTCGAACCCTCACGGCTCACGATCGGGCGGAGGGGACGCGGAGCCATGGCCATAGATCCACCTCGGCGATACTTGCATTGCAGGGCAGGTTCCGCGAGGCGCAGGATGAGCTTGAGGATCACGATGTTCGCCGGCAGGCCGAGATGTCCGCCGCGTGGGCGCTCTTCCTGGCCGACCACGAACGCGGGCGTGAGGCGTTGGCGGGTCTGCTGCCGCGGGCGGAGGCCCAGACTCCGGAGGGTCGCGAGGAGACGGCCAGTGACCTGGCATGGCTGGGCTGGCTTCGCGCTGCAACCGGGAACGCCGAGGCCGCGCTTGACACTGCTGCTCGCCTTGCGGAGATGGAGGCCTTGGAGATCGGGTGGACACCTGTTCGAGTTCGAGACGCGGCACGCCAAATCCGGGCCGAGGTGGAGATTCAGCGAGAGAGGCCGGACCGAGCCCTCGAGATCCTGGAGACGAAGGAATCGCCCAGCCCGTTCGGGCGCTTCCGCCAGGCCGAGCTGCTGGCTGAGGGGGGGCGCCTCGAAGAGGCGATGGGCTGGTACGAAACGCTAGACATGGGTTCCGGAGTGTTCTTCGCCGCGCCGGCCTATCTCGGCCGCGCCCGGGTGCTGGAACGGCTGGACCGCCCGGAGGAAGCCACCGACGCGTACGAGCGGTTCCTCGAGATGTGGTCCGACGCGGACGAGCCGCTCCGACCGATGGTGCAGGAGGCTCGCCAGCGACTCGAGCACCTGACCGGTGAAGGCGGCCGGGCGATCAACCGGGACCAGCCGGAGGATGACCGCCCACGCTGGGGGTAGGGTTTCACCCTCCCTTGACGCACCGGCCGATCACCCTTCCTCCGGCAGGCTCCCGTCGGGTTTCAACCCCCAGAAATCGTGAACCCTGGTCATGATCTCGTCGAAACGGGGGTCCTCCCTCAGCGGCCTCAGTTCGTCGGGAAAGTGGAAGTGCATGGCCGGCGTCGGCCACGCCGCCCAGCGCTCTGCGGACCGCCACCTCCGCCTCCCGAAGATCATGGGCCCCGCCACCACCCGCAGGCTCGTATCCGCCCACATACTATGGCTTCCGGTCGCCCTTCGGCCATCTTCACCAGTTCGTCTACGAACTGCGTGATGGCCAAGGCTCGGTGCTCTACCTCGAACTCCCGGAGGGCCGTGCCCTCCGGATCGAGAACGCACACCTGGTGTGTCGTCGTGGACCAGTCCACCCCTACGAGAAGGCGGTACGGCATGGCTCGGATTCCTCCCTGGGTAAGAGGTTCTCGGCCCGGTCGAGTGCTTCGTCTCCCCTGCACTGGCGCTCGAAGCGCGGACTCCCCACTGGACGTGCCCTCGACCGCCTTCCCGGGGCGCGGGTCCCCCCCAGGTGCTCGAAGCGCAGGGGGCAGCTTGGCACTCCCGGGAAGGTGGCCGGTCAGCGTAGCATACGCCGAAAACCTATAGCAACCCTACGGATGAAGGGTACAGGGGCTCGAGCGGCCGGCCGGGTCCCCCGGGCGGGCGGGTCCGGTCAGGCGCATCGCCGAACCCGTCGCCGTCCTCGTCCTCCTGTACCTGGCCCTGACTATCGTGGCGCGCCCCTGGCACATGCGGTGGGGGTCCACCGACGCGGAGTTGGCACTCGCCCTGCCCGGTGACGAGCTCGTAGGGGAACCGGTTCGGTACGGGATCCAGCACACGGTCACCATACACGCGCCAGCCGACGTTGACTCCTGTGGTTGCGCGCGTTTCGACGGCCGCCGTGGTCACGTGGTCGGGTCGACGGAGGGCCAGGCTTGCGCCAGGGACCGCGCCGCACGGTCGGGAGGAAGGCCAACGCGAGGATCAGTATGCCGACCACCCCGTAGAGCAGCTGGAGGGGTGGTTTCGGTTGGTATCCCACGACGAGGATCTCGACGGCCAGCCACACCAGCAGCATCGCCCCGATGACCAGGGACGCCTGCCACGACCAGGGGTGCCCACGCCGGAGGCCGACCACGACCAGGAGGGGGCCGACTCCGAGCAAGGTGAGGAGAACGAGGCCCGGTACCAGGAAGTCCCGGAAGGGCGAGCCTTCGAGCCATTCGAGGGGGAGTCCGATGGTGGCGCCGGTGGGATCGATGACAAGCACGAGTCCTCCGCCCAGACCACTCAGGCCCTGGAAGACAAGGACTCCCATCAGGGCGTACAAGCCCCAGGGCCGTCTCGTGCGAGGTCGGGTCATGGCGTGCTCGCCCCCGGCTCGGACGCAGGCGTGCGGGCGTGGAATCGTCGCTCGGCCTCCTTCCGGATGAGGGAAACCGCCCGCCCCATGACGAGTCCGACGCCGGGCCGGATCAGCCGCCAGTACCAGCGGAAGCGCCGTCGTGCCGCCTCGTCGGTGGTCGCTGTCCGGGCTTCGTAACGAAGCAGCGACCCTCCATCCCCGGCCGGCTGGACCCACAGGTCGATCGCCAGCTTTGCGTATCCCGGCTCGTCGAACCCCGGAAACTCCTCGGCGCTGACCCTCCGCCAACCGTAATCGCGCTCCCAGAAGCGGCCCACCGACCCGACGAGGGTCTCCACCTCCGGCTCCTCCGCCAGGACCACCATTCCCGTTTCAGGCCGGAGAAGATCCTTCATTGTGAGGGAGCCCGGTACGGGAGGACGCGATGCACCGCGGAACCTGGCGAGGACCCTGGCCGGCCCCTCGCGAAGCGAGAACAAGCCGCGCACCACGGGATCCATGAGGTTGGCCTCCCTGATGGCCGCGTACGTCACATCGGGCGGTGCCTGGACGACCGTCTCCCGGACGATCGTGGCGTCATAGGTGGGAAGAAACCGTTCGAGAAGCGGCGGGCCGTTGCTGCGCTCGAACTCCGGGTCCGCGGATCGCGTTACGCGGCGCTCCGCCTCCCGCCGCATGGCGGGGAGAGCCAGGAGGCGAACGAGGACGATCCCGATCCCCGCGAAGCGCCAGTAGCGGCGGAACCTCCGGCGGGCTGCGTCGTCGGTGGGCTGGACCCGGGTCTCCGTCGTGAACCGGGTGAGCGCCGGGCCGAGGGGCTCGGCCTCGAGGGTCCACACGATCTTCACATGCTCCGGCTCCACGTACTCGAGGAATCGGTCCGGGGCGACCGGCTTGAAGACGGGCTCGGCCAGCCACGGTTGAACGGCCGCACCCATCACCAGCTCCCGCCCTGGCCGACGGGCCAGCTCCGCCCATCCCATGCGCTGCGTCTCGTGGACCAGGCCCTTCAGGTCGTCACGCCGGGGCGGCGGTGCCCTGAGGAGCCCGGCCCGAAGCCGAAAGATGGCGTGAACGGAGGGGATCGAGAGTAGATCGAAGCCTTCGGCGACCTCGAAGACCAGGTCGGCCGGTGCGCGGATCAGAATCTCGTGGCGCCCGTGGGCCATCGCTTCGGGGGCGAAGCGTTCGATGAGGCGCTCGGCCGGCGCGCCCGGGCGTGTGGGGGCGTCATCCTGGGTCGATCCAGGCTCGGACACCCTGTGGAACCGCATGGGACGTGCCTCCGTCTCGGGCTGAGACTCGGCCGCCCCGAAGACGCATTCGGACGGCCTGCACCACTGGTATCTACCGGCATCAATCGTGCCTGACGTAAGAGGGGCCATCCACTCCAGGAACTGCCGTGCCGTGGACCGCCCCGTCCTCGGCACCGACCGAGTTCGCCGGTGCCGCCCATTGGGAAACTGCGTCCCAGCCAGGGGACATTCTATACCCCTTCTCCGGCTGCGGACCCCATACTGTGGATCATGACTTCCCCGCCTCGGAATGAGCCTGGCCCACGGCACTTCCAGCCATCCAATCCCGTCGCCCCGGACCAGCCTCTCTTGCTCGCCGTGCAGCGGGGGCATGGTTCTTGACACCATAGTCAACGCCCTTCCGCCATCCGACGGTCGGGGGTTCCATCGTCGTCAGGAGACCCCCATGAGACGCCTGTTCGTCCTCGGCTTCATCGCTTCCCTCGGTCCGCCTGCTCGGAACCCGGCCCCCTCGCAGTTCCACCCTGCACCGGGACTGGACCGAGGTGGATGCGCGGATCGGCGTGAACTGGCTCCGGTTCGTGAACACGCATCTCGAAATCCAGCCGTTCGCTCCCGTTCAGGAAGCCCAGGTCACCGAGCTGATCGGGCATCTGGTCGACTGGCTTCCCCCCGACGGCGCTGTCAACAACAGCGGACCTACCTGCTGCCAGGCGAGCGACCTCTCGAGCCGGGCGTCCCAGCTCGACCAGCGGCTCGACCTGATCCTGGCCCGCAATGTGGCCTACTGACAGGGCTCACGCGCCGCCGCAATCCAGCTCTCCGTCCTCGGAAACCGACCCCCGGATCGGTTTTTGACTGGGGATGGGTATTATCTATGTCCGTCGGATCACGCCGGGGTCGCGGCGCGGATCCTGATGTCCGGGAGCCCGACCGCCCTCGTGCATCGGTGAAACGCTGGACCTCTCCCTGTACCCTCCGGCGTCGACCCACGGTACTCGGACCGCCTCAACTCCGTGTCGGTCTCCACCTTCGAAGAGGAGTTCGCTGCGGTCTCAAAGACCTGTAGGCTCTAGGCCCGTGCGGGTTCGAGTCCCGTTCCTGGTACTTTCATTGGTGGGTGCCTCTGCGGTGCGTGCTGCGCATGCGCAGCCATCACGTTTCTCCGGCGGCCCCACATAGTCAGCGACGATTCGCTTCAGCGCTTCCACTTCGAACGGCTTCGGCAAGATGGCGTTGCTCGTGTGTTCCAGGAACTCCGTCGCACGTGGCGTAAATGCGCCGCCCGTGACCAATACGACCCTCCGGGCCAGTTCAGGGTTGGTCGCCTGGAGCGATTCGAGGAAGTCCATCCCGGTTGTCTCGGGCATCATCAGATCACAGAACACGACGTCAAAGTCATCGCCCGCCGCGATGAGAGTCAGGGCTTCACATGCATTGTTCAAGACCAGGACCTCGTGTTCTTTCTGAAGCACGCGGCTCACGATGCGTCCGATGGCCGGTTCGTCGTCGATGACGAGAACGCGACCTCGCCTACCCAACGCGGGGAGCGCGCCGGACGCCTTTGTCGAGTCGCGACGCATCGCTGGCGGTAGCGCCACCCGGAAGGCCGTTCCCTTGCCGACTCGGCTCTCGACCGAAATCTCGCCTCCAAGCGATTCAACAATCGAGTGAGCGATGGGGAGCCCCAGCCCCGACCCTTCCCCGACGTCCTTCGTCGTGAAGAACGGATCGAAGATCCTTCGGAGGGTCTCCGGGGGAATGCCGGGTCCCGTATCGCGAATCTCTGCGACGGCACGCCCAGCCGCGTCCGCGTGAGTCTTTACGACGATCTCCTTCGTGTCGGCCTGCCCCTCGCCCATCGCCTGCGCCGCGTTGACGAGCAGGTTGATGAACACCTGGCCAAGCTGGCTCTCGGCCGCCTCGACGAACGGCGTCGTGCCATAGTCCCGGCGCACGTGGGCATGGTGCCGAACGACGTTCTCCGTCATTCGGATCGCGCCCTCAAGAACCTCGCTCAGCTCAAGCACGGCACGTTCCGCGTGGTCGGAGCGGCCGAATTTCTTGAGATCAAGAACGAGTCGGTTCACGCGCTCGCTTCCTTCGCGAGCGTCGCTGAGCGCATCCGTGATGTCGGCGACACGCTGAGTCAGGAGGTTGCCCATGGGTTTCGGAACCTCGAGCAACTGGTCCTTCAACTCTTGCAAGCCCTCGATCGCGAAGGTGACGTTGGAGAGCACGTAGGTCAGTGGGTTATTGATCTCGTGCGCCAATCCCGCTGACAGCATGCCGACAGCCGCGAGGCGCTCGCTTCGGGCGACGCGTTCTTCGAGGAGGCGTTCCTCTGTCACGTCGCGGAAGACAACAACCCCACCGAGGGTCTTGCCCGCATCGTCCACGATCGGCGCCGCCGAATCGGAGATGGACCGCTGTCCGCCATGCTTCGGGGAAAGGAGCGCCAGTGGCACTTCAACCGCGAACCCTTCCTCGAGGGCATATTCAAGGGGCGAACTCACGGGCTCGCCGGTATGCTGGTCGACGAGACGCATCACTTCGCCAAGCGGCCTGCCCGCCGCATCGCTCGACGTCCAACCAGTAATACGTTCCGCCACGATGTTCATAAACGTGATCTGCTGTCCCACGTCGGTCGCGATGACAGCGTCGCCGATTGATTTCAGGGTCGTCGCAAACCAACGCTCCCGCTCTGTGATTTGTCGTTCAAGCTCGCGCTTCTGAAGCGCGACCTCGATCGCGGTCCGTAGGTCACGGTCTTGGAACGGCTTGAGCAGATATCCGTAAGCGCCGGTCAGCGCGGCCCGCGCGAGCGTCGTGTCGTCGGAGTAGGACGTCAGATAGATGACCGGCGTCCGGTGGGTCTCGCCGATGAGGCCGGCCGTCTCGATCCCGTCCAGTTCTCCCTGAATCCGGATGTCCATGAGGACGAGATCGGGACCATGCGCGACGACCGCTGCAAGCGCCTGGTCGCCGGTAGCCACAGGAGGCAGCACGATGTACCCGAGTCCCTCGAGCGTCGTCTGGATGTCTCGGGCGATGATTGCCTCGTCTTCCACGACGAGTATGGTTGCACTCATGATCGAGTTCCCTCCTCTGGGGCTGGAAAGCGCACCGTGCACCGAGCGCCGTTCGCCGAACCGAACTCTGCACGGCCCCGAACCTGGGCGCTCAAATCGCGAATGAGAGTCAGCCCCATTGTCTCGGTACGGGCGGGGTCGAAGGGACTCGCAAAGCCGGTACCGTTATCCGCCACCACGAGTTCAAGGTCATCATCGACCCGTCGAATCTCGATGCGGATCTGGTTCTCCCCCGCGTCCCGATAGGCTGCAAACGCGTGCTTCAGTGCGTTCGTGATCAGTTCGTTGATGATCAAACCGCAGGGGACCGCCAAGTCCGCAGGCAGACGGACCTGATCGATCTCGGTAATGATGTGAGCTCCCTGCTCATATGTGCGTTTCAGCGTAGTGACGAGCTTGTCGACGTAGTCCTGCATGTCGACACGTCCGAGATCCTTGGACTGGTAGAGACTCTCGTGAAGGAGCGCGATTGAGCGCACATGGCCCTGACTCTCGAGAAAGAACGCACGTGTCTCAGGGTCATCGATGCGCCTCGCCTGGAGGCTGAGCAGGCTCGAGATCATCTGGAGGTTGTTCTTCACGCGGTGATGAACCTCCTGGAGCAGGGAGGTCTTCTCACGGAGCAGGGACTCACGCTCCTGGAGGGTCTTCGACAACTCCGCCGTACGACTTCGGACGCGGTCCTCGAGGTCCGCGTTCAGGTCCTGGAGCTGCTTGACAAGCCGAATCCGCTCCCTCCTGGTTCGGTTGGACTCGGTGATGTCTCGCATGATGATCGAAGCTGCAACGACGCCATCGTGCCGATCGCGGATGGGCGAATAGGTGATCGAGACCTCCACCAGCGATCCATCCTTCCTCCTGCGGACCGTTTCGAAGGGAAGGACCTGCTTCCCCGCTTGGATCTGCGCGAGCGCCCGCGACTGCTCTTCGATCCGGTCTTCCGGGACGATCCGGTCCGCCGTGTGGCCCACCATCTCGTCCGCGCGATAGCCGAGCAGGCTCGTCGCGCCGGGGTTCCAACTACGGACCACACCATCAAGGCTCCTCGTGAGGATCGCGTCGGTGGCGAATTCGACGACAGCGACGATCTGCTGTTGAGCAACTTCAGCGCGCTTTCTCTCCGAGATGTCCACGACGGACCCAAGGACGAAGGCACCCTCCGACGTCGTGATCGGACTCAGGCTGATCTCGATGTCGACTTCGGAACCGTCCTTACGAAGTCCGGACAGGTCTTTCCCCTCGCCCATCGCGCGGCCCCGGGGGTCAGCGGCGAAGCCTTCACGGTATTGGGGGTGGTCTCGAAATCGCAGCGGGATGAGCGTCTCGATGAACTCGCCCACGATCTCCTCCTGACTGTACCCGAACATGGTCTCGACCCGTGTGTTGGCAAGCACGATTCTCCCGGCTGGATTCACCATGAGCAGCCCGACCGATGCCCCTTCGAAGACGAGCCGGAAGCGCTCCTCCGCTTCGACAAGTGCTCTCTGAGCCGTCCGCTGACCTGCACGCAACCGTTCCTGGGCCTCGTGGACCAGGAGGGGTGTCGCTGAAGCCTTGTCTGTGACTGCATCGACCTCACCACGGGCAACCGCCTCCAGGGCTTGCTGGGCATCGGCGAGTTGGTGAAGGAGCTTCTCGTTGCGCCGGCGGAGCGTGTCGTTCCCTTGCCGCAGATCCTCGATCTCACTCACCGGGGGTCTCGTTGAGCCCGAGGACGGCGAGCAGGAAGCGCCGATCGCCGAGGCTACCAAGAACCCGTCGTTCCGGGAGGGGCTCAAACTTGACCAGCATCGGCGTCACGAACACGCCGTCGCGCAAGCCCCGTTCGGGGTCCCTCAGGATGTCGACGATCTCGACATCAGCCCGGCCACTCGCACATTCCTCGATCACGCTACGGAGGTGTGCGACGGCGACGACCGAGTTGGGTGCATCGCCCGCCACGTAAAGCCGCAGTCGAAGCACATCCTTCTCATCGTCATTCATTGAGGTCCTGTCGGATCAGGGTCCACGCCCTGATCAGCGACGGCCGAGGGCGAATCCGTTGGGTCAGCGGACCTCCTCTGGAGTCGCTCCTGGTCCTCATCCACGCGGGTGTCGACCTCCGCCGTCGTGCGCTTCTGGAGTTGCGCTAGTTCTTCCTCCTGGATCGCGCGTCTCTGCGCGAGGGTCGTCAACTCGAATCTCGTTTCTGCGAGTGCCAGTTCCGCACGCTGCTTCAGCACGATGGCATCGTTTCTCTCGCCCTCGCGCGCCCGCTGGTCCGCAATCTCCTTCTCCCACCGGAGGGTGCCCAGAAGCACCTCACCACCGACTGAATAGACGTCGGCCAAGGTGATGCCCTCGTTCGTGAGAACAAGCTCCCGAACCTGGTTTGAATGGGCCGTGCCTCGCGACTTGACGATCGTGAGTGTGCGATTCCGTTCCCCGCCCTGGTTCACGTTCGCCACGTGTATCCAGGTGTCGGCGATCGCCGAGATGTTGATCGGTGTCTGCTCGGCCAGCCCGGTCGATGAGGCGAGGAGAGAAGTGAAGATCATCGTGACCCCTCGGCTCTTCGCCACATCGAGAATCTGGAGCGCGGCCCCTTCGGAGACCTGGTCGAACCCGTGCTGGAAAAGCGCCGATAGCGGGTCTACGACGAGATGTTGCGGTTCAGTCTCGGCAAGAAATGCGCGGATCTGAGCAACATGCGCCTCGGGGCTGGCTGCGCGCCCCCGGAGCGACTTGAGGACCAGGGTTCCGTCCTCGATGTGCGGAGCAAGCTGGAGGCCGATTGACGCGACGTTCCGTACAACCTGTTCCGGCGCCTCGTCGAAACTCACGTAGAGGGTGCGCTGACCCCGCCGGGCAGCGCCCTCGGCGAAGGCTGCTGAGAGGCTCGTCTTGGCCGTCCCCGGCACACCAGTAATAAGTATCGAGCTGCCGCGGTAATAGCCACCGGTTAGCATCGAATCGAGGCGCTCGACACCCGAGGACACACGATCCGCCGATACGGGATACGACAGGCGGAGGGTTGCATTTGCAGCTATCTCCAGCCCGGCGGTGGTGATGACGAGCGGGAACTCGTTCCCCGAATTCGCCGCGCCGCGATACTTCGCAACCCGGACGAACCGAAGGGCGATGCCTTGGACGACTCGATTGTGAAGCGTCACAACGCAGTCCGCCATGAACTCCAGGAAGTCGAAGTCCGTCGCCGACGCTTGACCCCAGTGATCCGCCTTGGCGGTTACGATCGCGCTCAAGCCGCTCTGGTTCACCCAGTCGCGAAGACGAAAAGCCTCGCGGCGGATCGATGCCGCATCGCCAAGGCAGCTAAGGAGGACGTCGATGCCGTCAAACACGACGCGGCGTCCCCCGACCTCTTTCGCCTTGGCAGCCACGATCGCCAGCAGCCCGATCAAGTCGAACTCACCAGACTGCTCGACCCACTGTGAGAGCTGCGCGTCGATGGCGTGAACGCCTCTGTCCTTCAGCGCTTCGCCGCCCCAGACGAACCCCGAGGTGTTAGCCACAACCCGCCCGGCGCTTTCCTCGAACGCGACCAGAATCCCCGGCTCATTGTGCTCAAGAGCGCCCTTCGCGAGCACCTGCATCCCGAAGGTTGTCTTGCCCGTGCCGACTCCGCCGAGAACGACAGTGACGGCTCCCCGTGGGAGCCCGCCGTCAGCAACCTCGTCGAAGCCGGCGATGCCCGTTGGCATCCTCGATGTCGCTGCAAGCGATTGGCTTTGTTCCATGACAATTGTCCTCCCGGGTAGATCGCCGAACGACGGTCCCACGAGCTGGCGCGACCTTTCGCCACAGGTGGATCAAGTGGAAGCTAACGCATGTTGCTACAAACCTTGCATCTAGGGCCCGGCGAGTTTCTTCGCCCAAAGGGCGTGACGAACCGGAAGGGGAGATTCGGGTGGGCGATTTCCGGAATCGGAGGGTCCATATCTCGCAGGCACTCCTCAACGATCTACTGCCGGCGGGAGTCAGCAGTCGCGAGCGGAGCGAGCGGCTGCGCAGACGGGCCCGATAGGGCCTGGCTGTAGAACCCGTGGGGTTCGAACCGAGCGGACCGACCTGGTGGTCCAGTGTCCTGCCCCCCTTACTCCGCGAGACCATCGAGGAGGGGGCGAAGCCCCACCGCAGATGACCCCCGCCGCCGCGTCGGGAAGATGGAGGGCGGATTCATTGGGGGAAAAGAAAATCGCCGGCAGAGGATCTTCCGCGAAATACCACCTCAGAAGCGGCTCGGGGGACCGGGTGCGGTGCCTCTCGAGCCGCGACACATCACGGCTCGTCCGAACGCAGGCGATCCATCGCGGGCTGGAGTCGGCTGCGGTAGGCCGTGTGGCAACCGACGCAGCCTCGGGCCGCTTCGTGCCGGAGCTCGAGGAGTTCGGCAATCGGCGCCCCGGCTTCCGCTCGCTCCGCGAGGAGCCGAGCGGCATCATGGACCTCCTGATCGTACCCGACAAAGGTCGGGAAGTGATCGCCCAGCTCCTCCTGGATCGCCTGCCGATATTCCAGCGTGGTCGATGGGTGCTCGGAGACTCGACGAGCGGCTGCAGCGACGGCCTGGGGGTCTTCCATCCAGAGCCCCGCGGCTACAGCGGCCATGTCCCGCTCGAGATCCTGCATGATGTCCGGCAGCGGCAACTGATCCGGTTGGGGCTCTGTCTGCACCTGCGGGGAATCCACCGCGAGCGTTCCGGCCTCCTCGGCCACCTCCTCAGCACATGAGCCGAGTGCGAAG
>PWLA01000238.1 GCA_003559555.1 Gemmatimonadota bacterium
ATGAACGAAGATCAGACCAGCTTCGTTCGGGCCGACGGATCAACCTGCACCTTCCGCGGCGCCCCCGGATGGGACCCGGACAACCAGTGCCCCGGAACCATGCCCCTGGCAGGTCAGCGGGCCGGTGAGTTCGGTGGAGCCTCGCCGAGCCAGTGGAATACCTTCGCCACGAACCCCTGGCCGGGCGGCACGTTCAACCACGTGGAGCAGCTCTTCGACGGCGGAAACTTCATGGAGAACTACGTCTCCGCATCCGGCCGGCAGGGATCCACGAACTTCCACGTTTCGTTCAGCCAGATGGATGACGAAGGACCCATGCTGGGGCAGGAAGGGTTCCTCCGGCGGAACTTCCGCCTGAACCTGGATCAGGTGATCCGGCCGGACTTTCACGTGTCGGCAAGCGCCTTCTACTCCAACTCGACGCAGGAAGGATTTCCGGAAGGCTCCGGGAATCCCCTCTTCGACCTCACTCGGATGATGGCCGGAGTGGACCTGACCTCGTGCGAGCCTGGAGTCGGGGCGAGTTCTTGCCTGGATGATCCGGAGAACCTTCTTCTCAACGTGAACCCGACCAACGCCGAGAGCCCGAACCCTCTCTATCCCCTCCTGGTGCGTGAGCCCTTCACGGATCGGAGCCGGTTCCTGGCCAGCGGGAACGTCCAGTACTCGCCCAGGACCTGGTTCGACATCGATGCCGACGTCAGCTACGACCGGCTGGACATCGAGTCGTCGGACTATCGCCCTGTGGGATTCCGGACGCTCTCGCCGTCCAACCTGAATCTGGGCACGCTCTCCAAGGGGAACACCACCCGGGAGGCGCTGAACGCCAGCCTGACGGCCTCGTTCCGGTATGACATCACAAACAACATCCGTAACCGGACGCGTCTTCGTTACCTCTACGAGCAGCAGGACATTCAGGGGAACAGCGCCGGAGGCTTTGAATTCGGTGTGGCCGAGGTCCCGACGCTGGGCAACCTGAATCAGGACAACGTGACGGCCTCGTCGTCCAGCCAGTCGGTCCTGGCCGACGGCTACTTCTTCATCACCAACTTCGACATCCACGACCGCTACATCATCGACGCCCTGATCCGGAACGACGGAAGCTCGCTCTTCGGAGCCGATCAGCGGCGGCACACCTACGGCCGTATCGCCGGAGCCTGGCGGATGGCACAGGAGGACTGGTTCGACGTGAACTGGATGGACGAGTTCAAGCTCCGCTACTCCTTCGGGACGGCAGGGGGGCGACCCAGCTTCACCGCACAGTACGAGACCTTCTCGGTCGCCGCGGGGGTCATTACGCCCATCAGCCTGGGGAACCGGGATCTCAAGCCCGAGCACTCGGCTGAGCACGAGATGGGGATCGACATGGCGTTCGCCCAGAGGTTCGATGGCAGCATCACCTACGCCCGGACCGATACGGAGAACCAGATCCTGACGGTTCCCCTTCCGGCCTTCACCGGCTTCAGCAGCCGCGTGATGAACGTGGGCACACTGCAGAGCCAGACGTGGGAGGCGAGCCTCGGCGCCCAGTTGGTCCAGCGGCCCGACTTCTCCTGGAGTGCCCGTCTGCTCTACGATCAGACCGCGTCGACCATCACCGAGCTGGACGTTGCATCGTTCCGGTTCGGTGTGGGCGGCCAGAACATGGGGAATGTCTTCGTCGCCCGGGAGGGTGAGAAGCTCGGCACGTTCTATGGGCCGATCCCGGCCAAGAGCTGTGCTGATCTCCCCGCCGGATTCACCTCGAGCTGCAGCGAGTTCGTGGTGGACCAGAACGGGTACCTGGTCTGGGTCGGTGAGGGTGGAAGCCTCTCCGACAACGCCTGGGGAACCCAGTCGCCGGACTTCGTCAACTGGGGCACGCCCTTCGCCGGCGAGTGCGAGGAAGATCGCACCGGGGCCGGAAACAATTTCTGCCCGGTGGGCAACACGCTGCCGGACTACACCATCAGCCTGTCCAACAACCTTGACTGGCGCGGATTCTCGTTCTACGGCCTCATCGAGTCCGTTCGGGGGGTGGATGTCTACAACCAACCCCTCCAGTGGTCCGTCTTCCGGGACAACGTGAGTCTGTTCGATCAGTCCGATGTGCCCATGGACGAGCGGAAGCCCATCGGGTACTGGCGGGCGCTCTACGGCGGCCTGGGTGGCCTGACCCCCAACGGGGAATTCGTTGAGGACGGGAGCTTCACCAAGCTCCGGGAGCTGTCGGTTCGCTACCGGCTCACCGGTGAACAGCTCGGCAACGTGCCCGGGCTGTCCGGCTTCAGCGGGCTGGTGTTCAGTGCGACGGGCCGGAATCTCTACACCTGGTCCGATTACCGGGGGTACGACCCCGAGGTGGGTCGGGCTGGTGGCGACACCGGCTCCGCGGCGCTGGCACGGGTGGACGGATACAACTATCCGAACTTCCGGACGTTCACCTTCGGTGTCGAACTGACCTTCTGACCGGCAACTCGGAGCTACAAATGAGATATATACCAAGCAAAATCACAGCCCTTGCGGCGGCGGTGATCCTCGGGGTCACCGGGTGCGCAGATCTGGACGTGTCCAATCCGAACGCACCTGACGCCGAGCTGGCCCTCTCCAGGGCGAGCGACATCCAGACCCTGATCCAGGGCTCGTACCGGCAGTGGTGGAACAGCAACCACATCGAGAGCAGCGGAGCCTTCGTCTTCGCCAATATGTCGTTCCAGATGAGTTCCTGGCCGGCCAACTTCGGGATGGTGGCGCACTCGCGCCTCCCCCGGCAACCCCTGACCAACGTGGGTCTGCACGAGTTCTACGATGAGTTCCTGGCGGCGCCGTGGACCCGGAACTACCGGGCCCTGGCCGCACTGGGGCAGGGACTGCAGTCATTGGAGGACCCGGAGATTGCCCAAGCCTTCGACGAAACGGAGCTGCTTCGGGCGCGAGCCTTTGCCCGATTCGTGCAGGGACTGTCCCACGGGTCCCTGGCACTCTTCTACGATCAGGCCCACATCATCGACGAAACGGTGGAGACGAGGGACGCAGGCGGGGTCCCGATCGACCAGCCTCTGGTGTCCTACAATGAAATGCTTCAAGCGTCGCTGGGATACTTCGACCAGGCTATCGCCCTGGCCGAGAGTGGGGACTTCACCATTCCCGAGTCGTGGATGTCCGTTTCGGTGACGTCGGACCAGCTGGCGCGCATCGCCCATTCCATGAAGGCCCGGTATCGTGCCAACGTGGCTCGGACCCCCGCCGAGCGGGAGGCCGTGGACTGGAACGCCGTGATCGCAGATGTGGATGCGGGCGTGCAGAATGGGTGGAACAAGGATTACGGGTACTTCGCTTCACCGTTCTTCAACGCGATCCTCGCCTATACAGCATTCAGCTGGATCGGGTGGAACCAGGAGAGCATGATGATCACGGGGATGGCCGACCAGTCCGGGAACTACCAGGAGTGGCTGTCGGTGCAGCCTCCGGAGAGCCGGCATCCAAATCTCCCGAGCGGAAATCCGTTCATCATCGTCACTCCGGACCAGCGGTTTGCTCAGGGTGAGACCATGGCCGAGCAGGAGGCGAACCAGACGGTCAACACCATGATCCAGGTGAACGGGGGCCCCCTGGTTCCCGGAAACAACTGGGGTCAGCCGGCTCGGGGAACCCAGCGGTGGTCCTACTACCGGAACAACTCCGGAGACGGGCACGTCTTCTTCGGTGAGACCAGTATTCCCGAGATCACTACCCACGAGATGCGGCTTCTGCAGGCTGAAGCATACTACCGGCTGGGGAATGCCGGAGCCGCGGCCGATCTCATCAACGTGACCCGGGTGGGGGCGGGAGGGCTGAGCCCTGCCGATCCCACTGCCGCGAACGACGGGAACGACAGCTGCGTACCCCGTCTGCCCGACGGTACCTGTGGCGATCTGCTGGAGATGCTCAAGTGGGAGAAGCGGCTTCACACACGGTCTTTCGGCGTCCACGCCAACACCTGGTACTTCGATGGACGTGGGTGGGGCGACCTGTACGCAGGGACCCCGCTGGAGCTGCCGGTGCCGTGTGACGAGAACGAATTCTTCGGCCGTCCCTGCACCACCACAGGCGGCATAGGCGGAAGCGCCGCATCGCCGGGAAGCGTCTACAACTGGCCGGGCGAGATGTAGGACCGGTCGGTCGAGATCCCTGTTACCAGAAGGGAATGAGACTCTCAATCACGACGGGGGCCTGCGCTTGCAGGCCCCCGTCCAACGTTTATGGGGGGGGCGGGGTCTTCTTGGTGGATGAAGGATATGGAAAGGTACATCTTGGTGTCCCCGCGATCCCCAGGAGGGAGCGACCATGAGAATGAGCTTGCTGGCATCAATCCCGATCCTCTTCGCACTCGCCCTGACGGCGGGGTGCGGTGGGGTTGCCAACAGTGGATCCTTCGATGCCAATCGGATCACCGCCGACGACATGGCGGGGGTGAATGCCTCGGACCTCTACGAGGTGGTACAGCGCCTGCGACCCAGATGGCTCCAGGTGCGCAGTCCCCGGGGTATGGAAACGGAGACTCGCATTGTCGTATTTCTGCACCGTACCTATCTCGGCGGACCCGAAGAGTTGCGGCGGATGGGGTTGGATGTGGCCGAGTGGCTGGAGTACCGGAGCGGATCAGATGTGGTGGGCGAACTCTCCATCCCCGGAAGTGCCCACGTGCAGGGGGCGATCATCGTCCACACCTCGCCTCCGGAGGAGCGCTGATGCCGGGACCGGGGCCACAGCCCGGTCCCGGTCAGGCGAAGTACACGGGGAGAGGCGGCGACCCCGGGGCGTGCAGGTAGGACGTGCTGGGATCATCGTCATCCGGATTGGGCTCCTCCGGGTCCGGCTCGTCAGGGAACCGGGGCTCCACTGGACTCGAGCAGCCCACCAGGGCCAGTGCGCCGATGAGCGCAGCGATCAACAGGAGTTGTTCCGTTTTCATGGTATCGATTCCAGGGCTGAAACGCTGCCTGCGTGGCGGTAGCGTCAGAG
>PWLA01000191.1 GCA_003559555.1 Gemmatimonadota bacterium
CGCAAGGCGTTCAGAGCGCGTCCTCCGCGAGACCTCCGAGCACTGCGCAGGAGAACCCGAAGGGGGACGGGGGGTTGCGGCGTCAGGCGGCGTCGGAGCGTCTCACCCATGCACTGGGGCATCGCTTTCGACACTCCTCCTACCCTGACACCGCAAGACCCCGTCCCGGTGGTCCCTGCACTTCTTCAACGGCCTTCCAGATCAGCCTGCGGGTGTGATCCGGTAGATGCCCCCGTCCGATTCACCGGTGGCCACGTAGATCGCCCCGTCCGGTCCCATGCGCACGTCCCGGATCCTGCCCAGCTCACCGCTGATGATCTCCTCGGCGTGGACCACCTCCTGGTCTTCGATGACCAGCCGGAGAATGCGCTCGGAGCGGAGGCCGCCGGCCAGGAGGTTGTGATCCCAGGTGTCGGGGAAATCGCCTGCGCTCACCACGGCCAGCCCCGAAGGCGCCAGGGTGGGAAGGAACTCGAAGACCGGGTCTTCCATCCCGGGGGCTCTGCGTCCCTCACCCCACTGCTCCTGGGTGCGGTAGTCCCGGCCCTTGCTCACCACCGGCCACCCGTAGTTCACCCCGGCCTCGACCAGATTCAGCTCGTCACCGCCCCGTGGGCCGTGCTCGGTGGCCCATATCTCGCCGGTGGCGGGGTGCTGCACGATCCCCTGGATGTTCCGGTGACCGTACGAGAAGATCTCCGGGGTGTATGCCGGGTCACCCACGAACGGGTTGTCCTGGGGGACGCTCCCGTCGTCGTTCAAGCGGACCACCGTGCCCGAATGATCCCGGGTGTCCTGGGCCCGATCGGGCTCGGCGCCCCGGTCCCCGATGGTCATGAGGAGGGTCCCGTCGTCCAGAAAGAGGATCCGGGAGCCGTAGTGGCGACCCGGTGAGGTGGGCGTGTTCGACTCGAAGAGCTCCTGGAAGTCAACCAGGGTGTTTCCGTCGAGGCGGGCCCGGGCCAGTGCCGGGACCGTGGCATCGTCGTCGCCCTTCGAGTAGGTCATGTAGATCCACCCGTTCTGCTCGTAGTCCGGGTGGACGACCACGTCCAGCATCCCGCCCTGATTCTGAGCGTGCACCTCCGGCGCGCCGAAGAGCTCGGTGGCCTGGCCGTTGGAGACGAGCTTGATCCCTCCGGGGCGCTCGCTCACCAGCATCTCTCCTCCGGGAAGGAAGGCGATGGCCCAGGGCTGCTCCAGCCCGCCGACCACCCGCTCGACGCTGATGGGGCCGTACTGGGTGGAGAGGTCCTCGTGGACCACCTGCCCGTCCAGCGACCCTGCCGGGACGGTGACCAGTCCCAGGAGAACGAGCGAGGCCATGATCAGGGGCGACGACCAGGGGGAAACAGGTGCCGGACGCGGTCGATCTTCCATGGGATGTCCTCCTTCTTTCTTTTGGATCAACGGTGAGGAGTGGGTCCCGGCCACCCCGGTCGGGGAGTGCTCGGGAGCCAGCACGGTCTGTACCTTGGAGGCCGGCCCCTGGTTCCGAAGGGGCGTTGGGCTGGGTCCCCCTCGCACGGAGTGGCCCGGCGGCCTATGATGGGGCTTTGTGACGTTTCCGAGCAGACCATGCGAACCAGGCCAAGGGAGGCCACCATGACCAGCCGAAGCGACGGCGGAGCCGCGTCGTCGGGACCCCGCCGGAATCAGGTTCGGGTCCAGATGGAGAGTGGGCCCGTGGACGAGGCTCGGGAGGAGCCGCTCCGGGCCAGACCCCGCCGGGACGATCCCTTCAGCGTCCTCATCGTGGGGGATTTTCGGGGTGTCGACCTGGGGGCTCGGGCTCATGAGCTGCCGCCATTGGCCGAACGGCGTCCCGTCTTCGTGGACCGGGACGAGCTGGATCGGGCGATGGCGTCCCTGGAGCCAGCGGTCCGCATTCCGGTAGAGGGTGGGGGGCCTCCGCTGACGGTCACCTTCCGTGCCCGGGAGGACTTCCACCCTGACCAGCTCCTGGAGCGGGTCCCCTTCTTCCAGGCCATACGGGAGGCTCGGAAGGGAGTTCTGGCCGATCCGCCACAGGCTTCGGCCGACGAGCCGGGGGAGGAGGATGCCGGTGCGCCGTCCCCGGCAGCGGGGCTGGCGGGCCCGGAGGGCGGGAACGGGCTTCTGGACCAGGTTCTGGCCGAGACGCCGGATCCCCACCGCTCCAACGGCTCCGGCGAGGCCTCCGGCGACGGACGCTCCGCCGGCCCATTGGGGGGCGCCGGGGAGTTGGATGCGCTCATCCGCCGCCTCACCCGGGAGCATGGCGTCCCGGAAGCGGGAGAGGAGATGGAGCGCCGTCTCGAGGTGCTGGACGCTGAAACGGCCCGCCAGTTGCGCCGGCTTCTGCACCATCCCGGATTCCAGACGCTGGAGGCGCGCTGGCGAGGACTCGAGTTCCTGGTCCGGCGGCTGGAGACGTCCCCAAAGCTGAAGGTCTTCCTCCTCCAGGCCCATCGGGAGGAGCTCCTGGACGCCGCCACGAACGACCTTCTCCCCCGGCTCCTCCACGAGGCCGCCCGGTCGGCGCTGGGGGAAGGGGCGTGGTCGACGATCATGCTGCACCAGGCCTTCTCCTCGGAGTCCGGGGACGTTCTCGCCATGGAGGGGCTTGCCCGGGCCGGGCTGGCGACGGGAACGCCGTTCCTGGCCGAGGTGGATCCGTCGCTGCTGGAGGATGCGGAGGGAGCTGATGAAGGCGGGCGTGCCGCGTGGGGTCGGGTTCGCGACCAGGACGGCGCCCCCTTCCTGGGGCTGCTGGTTCCCCGGTTTCTGCTGCGGGCTCCCTACGACCCCGAGGAGAATCCTTGCGAAGCGCTGGAGTTCCAGGAGCTGGAATTGGGCGAGGACCCCGAGCTGACGCAGCTTCTTTGGGGGCATCCTGCATTCGCCGCCGTGCTGCTCCTGGGCACGGCCTTCGCCCGGGAAGGGTGGGAATTCCGTCCTGGAAGCATCCAGGAGGTTCGGGGCCTGCCGGTGGCCATCCATCGGAGTGATGCGGGCCCCCAGGTGCTCCCGCCCACCGAAGTGGTCCTGCGGGGGGGCGAGGCCCGGGAGCTGGCCCGGGCCGGATTCATGTCCCTCACAGCCCGACCGGGTGAAGGATCGCTCCGCCTCGAGGCATTTCGCTCCATCGCCCGATCGGGTGCGCCTCTTCAGGGCCCCTGGAGCTGAGCGTGTTCTTCGACTCGAAGCCTCACGGATTCAGGAAATAGCATGCTTCTCCTTCCGGATACGCTCAGCGAGCGTCGCGAGGCCCTGAAGGCGGCCCTCCAGGAGGAGCGGATGGACGACGCGGTCGCCGAGGCCGCCCACCTCTCCCACGGCCGGGTGGCGGAGCTCCTGGCCGATGCTCCTGCGGACCAGGCGGTGGCCTTCCTCCAGGCCGTTCCACCATCCAGGGCCGGTGCCCTCCTGGGAACCCTGCCCTCGGCCACGGCCGCCGACATCCTGTACTCCATGGACGAAGAGGACGCTGCGATCCTCTTCGGCGAGATTCGCCCCGAGTACGCGGGCGACATCTACCATATCTGGGAAGGGGCCGATTCGGACTGGGCCCGTCAACTCATGGACCGGCTCCCCACGGAGCGTCGGGCACTGGTCCGGGAGCTGGGCTCCCATGAGCCGGGCTCGGCCGGGGCCGCCATGGTGGTCCGCTTTCTGGCCATCAGCGAGGGCTCCACCGTGGGCCAGACGGTGGAAGCCATCCGGGGTGCGCCGCCGGAGGTGGAACGGTCCGCGTACGTCTTCGTGGTGGACCGGGAGGGACGGGCCCGGGGCGTGGTCTCGGTCCGAGATCTCTTCCTGGCCGATCCTGACGAGGTGGTGGATCGGATCATGACCACGGACCTGGTGGCGGTGCGAGCCGACGATGATGCCATGGACGCTGCACGGCTCCTGCGGAACCGGGGATTCAAGCTCCTGCCCGTCCTGGGGGCCGGCGACCGGCTCCTGGGAGTGATCACCCGGGACGACGCCTTCGACCTCCTGGCCGAGGAGCTGGCCAGCGGCTTCGTGCGGAGCGCTCAGGGCTCGCCGGACGAGTCCTTCTTCACCCCGCCGATGGGGGCTGTGCGTCGCCGGCTCCCCTGGATGGGCGCCAACGTGCTTCTGAACCTGGGTGCCGTCTTCGTCATCTCCTCCTTCGAATCCACCATTGCCCAGGTGGCGATCCTGGCGGCCTTCCTTCCCATGATCACCGACATGGGGGGGAACGTGGGAATTCAGGCCCTTTCGGTGGCCATCCGGAGCATCGCCCTGGATGAGGTTCGGATCCGGGACTTCTGGCGGGCGGTGCGAAAGGAGGTGGTGGTGGGCCTGGTGAACGGGGCTGCGCTGGGCACCTTCTTTGCCGCGGTGGCCGTCCTCCTGGAGGCCAATGCGTGGCTGGGGCTGGTGGCCGGGATCGCCCTGGGAGTCAACGTCCTGGTGGCCGGGGTGGTGGGCGGATCGCTCCCCTTCATCATCAAACGGTTCGGTAAGGATCCGGCCATGATGACGGGACCCTTCCTCACCACCATCACCGACATCACCGGTGTGAGCATCTACCTGGGCCTCAGCACCCTCTTCCTGACACAGATCGTGGGGTGACGTCCTCCAGACCGGTCATCCGGACCCAAGGCCTCATCCGTCCATGCGGCGGCGAAAGTCCTCCAGGATCCGGTGGGTCAGCCCCCACACGGTGCGGCCGTCCACATCCAGGGCCGGGAAAGCGATCCGGATGCCGGCCATCGGGTGATGGTGGACGGCCCGGGCGTCGGGCTGGTGGAGGATGTCGAGGGGAACCCACAGGGTCTCGGCCACTTCCTGGCTCCGGGGGCGGGCTGTCACTCGGGGGGTGACACGGAACACGAAGGGAAGGATGGAGACGGGAGGCAGCTCGCGGGACTGGGGTGCCAGCGGGGACAGGCAGCCCATGAGCCGGCCCTCCTCTCCCAGGTCGATCCCCACCTCTTCCCGGGTCTCCCGGATGGCGGTGCGGAGGAGGGAGCCGTCGGCCAGGTCCCGCCGCCCGCCTGGCAGGGCCATCTGCCCCGACCAGGGATCTCCCTCCAGATGCGCCCGCCGGATCAGGAGAAAGTCCTCCGCTCGGAGGATGAGGGCCACTGCGGCCGACCACCCCTCGTCGGGAGGTGCAGGGTCGTCAGCGGGTCCCCCGTACGGGCGGAGATGGGCGGGACCATGGGGCGGGGATGAAGAAGAAGGCATGCTGGCCCCCTACCCGAGGAGTCGAGCGGGGTTCGGGGAGGGGGCCAGGGCTGCCGGGGGGCCTGGCTGGATGTCAGGCCTGATACCGGAACGACACCTTCACCTTGGCCCGGTACCGCACGATCTTGCCTTCCTCCAGCTGCACGTCGAGCTCGCTCACCTCGGCGATGCGGAGGTCCCGAAGCTGCTGGGACGCGGTGTCGATGGCGTTCTGGGCGGCTTGCTCCCACGACTTGGTGCTGGTTCCCACCAGTTCGATGACCTTGTAGACGCTGTCGCTCATGGTGCTCTCTCCTCCCGTTGTAGGGTGCGATGGATCACGACGTCGGCTACCGTCCCGGTCCACCGAGGGTGAACCGGAGCCTGCGTCGGCGGCCGGTGACGCTGACCCCGGAACGGGAAAAAAGCTCCACCGGACACGCTCTACACCCCCTTCCGCTGGGGATCCCAGATGTGCTTGTGGAGCTGGGTCTGGAAGCGAACCTCCAGGCCGTCTTCCAGAATCCACTCCGCCAGCTCCTGCCGATCCAGGCCGTCCCAGACGGGAGAGAGAAGGATGGCCCGAAGCGAGCCCTCCCGGACCCGGGCCTCCAGCCCCCGCTCCCGGATCACGCCCCGGGCCCACTCGTAGTCGGTCCGATCGGCCAGGACGAACTTGAGCTCGTCGCGGCCGTCCAGGTGTTCCAGGTTCTCCCAGCGATTCTTGGCCGATTCCCCGGATCCCGGGCACTTGAGGTCCATGATCACGTGGATCCGGGGGTCCAGGGGGCTGATGTCCATGGCGCCCGACGTCTCCACCAGCACGGTGAACCCGTCCTCCAGAAGCTGATCTGCCAGGAGGAAGGCGTTTCGATGCACCAGCGGTTCACCTCCGGTGATCTCCACCACCGGACATCCGATCTCCTGGACCCGCTCCACGACCTGGGCCAGCGTCATCCGCTCGCCCCCGTGAAAGGAATACTCGGTGTCGCACCAGACGCAACGGAGGGGGCAGCCGGTGAGGCGCACGAAGGTACAGGGTGCCCCCACCCAGGTGGATTCCCCCTGAATGGAGTGGAAGATCTCCGTGATCCGGAGGAAGGGCTCGGGGCTGGAGGCATCGGTGGCGGTCGCCCCGGCCTGGTCGGTCGAGCCTCGGGGGGACTCAGCCATGATCCGTTCGTCTCCCGTCACCATCCGCCTTTGGATGGGTGGGCGAGCGGCGCTTCCGTCCCCACAGGGCACCCAGGGGAGATTCCTTGACCAGACTCCTCACCATGAACGCCATGTTCTCGGGTCGCTCGGCCAGGCGGCGCATGAGGTAGGGGTACCACTTCTCGCCGAACGGGATGTAGACTCGCACATTGTAGCCCTCGGCCAGGAGCTCCTCCTGGAGATCGCGGCGCACGCCGTAGAGCATCTGGAACTCGAAGTCCGCGAGGTCGATCCCCCGGGTCCGGACGTAGCGGCGCACCCCATCGATGATCTGCTCGTCGTGGGTGGCGATCCCCGGGTAGTTTCCGTCGCTGATGAGCCAGCCGGTCACCTCCAGGAAGTTCTCCCGGATCCGTTCCATTTCCTGGAAGGCCAGCTTCGGCGGCTCGGCGTAGGCCCCCTTGCAGATCCTCACCCGGGCGCCCAGTTCGATCATCCGCCGAACGTCGCCGGCGGTGCGCTTCAGGTAAGCCTGAAGGACCACCCCGATGTTGCGCCATCCATTGGCCCAGAGCTCCTCGAAGGCGTCCAGCGTCCGCTGGGTGTAATCCGAGCCCTCCATGTCGAAGCGGACGAAGGTATCCGTCTCGGCCGCCCGCTCCAGGACCCGTCCCAGGTTCTCCCTCAGGAAGGCCTCGTCGATGTCCTGGCCCATCTGGGTGAACTTGAGCGAGATGTTGGCGTCGAGATCCTCCTCCCGGATCCGGTCCAGGATCTGGATGTAGGTATCGGCGGCAGCCCGTGCCTGATCCCGGTTCGTCACCGCCTCCCCCAGATAGTTCACGGTGGCGGTGAGTCCCTGCTCGTTGGCCTCCCCGATGGCCCGGATCGCGTCGTTCACCTCCTCGCCGGGTACGAACCGGCGGCTGGCCGAGCGGGTCAGGGGGGTTCCGGTGAGAACCTTCTTGGCGCTGGGTGATTCACTCAGGAAGAGGAGGCCGCGTCGGATCATTCGGGGCGCCCTCCGTCCGCTTGGCGCTCATCGATGGCTTCGTCCAGGAGGACCTTCACCTGCACCAGGGGAAGGTGGCCCAACTGACCCGCCACCTCCTCCCGGTTCGTGCCGGTAAGGAGGGTGGGTGTCTCCACGTGGCCCACGACCCCCAGTCCGGTGGAGGCCCACCGCGGAAAGACCAGGTAGCCCTCGAAGGGGGCCAGCAGGTTCCCCGTCTTCTCCACCTCGATGGAGACCGTGTAGGGTTCACCGTCGGCACCCTCGAAGGCGGGCGGACGGGAATGCTCGCGAAAGTACCCGCCCAACGTGGCGTCGGGCGTACCGTGGATGTCGCCGTTGTGGAGGGGGCCGTCGGTGGGGCTGCTGGGCTGGGTTTCCCGGTCGTCCTTGGATTTGCTTCCGTTTTCAGTCATGCGCGGCGTCCCGGGCTGAGGCGGTCGGCTGCAGTTGGCGTTTCGATCGGGATGATCTCCTTCCAGATTCGATGGTACCCGTAAGGTACCCAAGGGATCACCCGTCAGGTAGATCGCAGGTAGATCGGTGGATCCCGCGGGTGGACCCATCCGCGCCGAGGCACCAGTTTCGAAGCGGGGTCCGTTCCGGAACTCCACCTCGCCTCAGCCCGCCAACACAGGAGACGCCGTGAAGGCCGCCATCTTCGACGAACACGGAGGTCCCGAGCTCATTCGGGTCGCCGAGGTCCGCACCCCCGAGCCGGGCCCGGGCCAGGTGCGCCTCCGGATCCGGGCCTCGGCGCTGAACCACCTGGACCTGTGGGTCCGCCGGGGGCTGCCCATCCAGATTCCCATGCCCCATATCGGCGGCTCCGACATGGCCGGCGAGGTGGACGCGGTGGGCCCGGGCGTGGAGAACGTGGCTCCGGGGACCCGGGTCGTGGTGGATCCGTCGCTGGACTGGGAGTGGTACGAAGGGGTGCGCCGGGGCCCCGGTCTCCCGGATCCGGAGTTCCGGGTGCTGGGGGAGCACACCCAGGGCGGATTCGCCCAATATGCCGTGGTTCCCGTCCGGAACCTCCTCCAGATCCCGGACGAGGTCTCCTTCCGGACCGCCGCCGCTGCCGGACTCGTCTCGGTGACGGCCTGGCGGGCGCTCATGAGCCGGGCGGTCCTCCGGGCCGGCGAACGGATCCTCATCACGGGCGGCTCCGGCGGGGTCTCCACCATGGCGGTGCAGATGGCCCGACACGCCGGCGCCCGGGTCTTCGCCCTCACTTCGGGGCCAGAGAGCTGCCGGCGTCTGAGGGAGCTGGGGGCTCATGTGGCGTTGGACCGCCTGGAGGGGGAGCCGAAGGAGCTGATCCGTGAGGCCACCGGCCAGCGGGGGGTGGATGTGGTTCTGGATTCGGTGGGCGAGGTCCTATGGGGCACCCTCATCCGGGCGCTGGCGCCAGGGGGGCGCCTGGTGACCTACGGCGCCACCACCGGGCCCGGGCCCGTCACCGACCTCCGGCACGTCTTCTGGAAGCAGCTTTCCATCCTGGGCACCACCATGGGGAGCCCCGCCGAGTTCCGGGCCGCCATGGCGCTGGTCTTCGACCGGGCCATCCGACCGGTGATCCACGCCGAGGTGTCGCTGGACGAGGTGGGTCGGGCCCACGAGCTCCTGGAGGCCGGGGAGGTCTTCGGAAAGGTGGTGGTGCGGGTGGACTGAGGCCAGTGGCCGTTCCGCTCCTCTCCTTTCCTTCTTCCGTTTCCGAAGGCATCTTGTGACCATCGCCACCGCCTTTTCGGATCATACTGCAAGGAGGCCTCCCATGCCCGGACAGGGTTCGGCCGGCAACGTCATCGCTGCGCTCGCCAGCTTCTTCATTCCGGGACTGGGGCAGCTCCTCCAGGGCCGCCTGCTGGCCGCCATCCTCCACTTCGTTCTCGCGGCTCTGCTGTGGTTGGTTCTGCTGGGCTGGATCGTACACCTCTGGTCCATCTTGAGCGCGGCGACCTGGAAGCCCTGAATGATCGTGCAGGCACCCTCCGGGCACGCGCACGAGGAACGGACTCCCCTTCCGGGAAACGTTCGGCCTGTTCGCTGGTAAGAGGTAAAATGTGACCGAACCGATTCTCCGATCTGAGGAGGCATGCATTGAGCGATCGTCGCCGGCAACAGCGCAGGGAAATCCGGCTCCAGCAGAGGGAGTCGGCGTGGCTTCAGAAGGCGCTCTTCGCCCTTGGCAAGGCCGAGGAGACCCGGGAGAAGCTGGCCGACACCCGGGACGAGGAGGCTGAGCCCTATTCCATCGCCATGGGCGACGATGAGCTCTCCATGGAGGAGCTGGAGGCGGCCCTGCAGGCCCGGATCACCGAGCTCATGGAGACGGTCCGGGAGCGTCGGCGAACGCTGGGCTGACCCTCCGGGGTCGGGTCCCCCCGTCGTCATGACCTTCCCCCGGCCTCCGGGGTTTGAGTATCGACACGCCTCACTTTAACGATCCTCCAACCCAACTGGAGCGAGAGCATTGGCTGAAGCACAGAACGGCGACACTGTACATATCCACTATACGGGCCGCATCGAAGATGGGACCGTCTTCGACACCTCCCAGGACCGGGACCCCCTCACCTTCAAGCTGGGAGGCGGGAAGGTCATTCCGGGCTTCGAGGCCGCCATCGTCGGAATGAAGGAGGGCGAGGAGAAGACCGTCACCATTCCCGCGGATCAGGCCTACGGCGCCCACAACGAGGAGCTGATCCACGAGGTGGAGAGAGAGCGGCTTCCTGACGACCTGGAACCCGAGGTGGGCCAGCAGCTCCACCTGCGGACGCCTGACGAGCAGACCATCCAGGTCGAAGTGGCCGACGTCTCGGACGACGCGGTCCACCTGGACGCCAACCACCCGCTGGCCGGTCGGGATCTCACCTTCGACATCGAGCTGGTCAAGATCGACTGAGCCGCGGGGGCATGGTCCGATGACGGCGCTTCCGGCGGTCTGGGCCCCCGAGTACGAGGTGGACATCGGGCCCCACGTCTTCCCCACCTCCAAGTATCGGCTGGTGCGTGAGCGCCTGCTGGCCGAAGGCACCCTCGGGGACTCGCAGCTGCGCCGTCCCTCCGAAGCCACCCGGGAGGCCCTCCTCCGGGTCCACGAGTCCGGATACCTGGACCGGGTCCTGGAGGGGCGGCTCACCGGCCGGGAGGAGCGGCTCCTGGAGCTTCCCTTCTCCTCGGCCCTCCGCACCGCCTCCCTGCTCTGCTGCGGAGGCACCCTCCTCGCCGGACGCCTGGCCCTGGATCACGGCGCCGCCGTCCATCTGGGCGGGGGATTCCATCACGCCTTCTCCGATCATGGGGAGGGGTTCTGCCTGCTCAACGATGTGGCGGTGGCGGCTGCCGGCCTCCGGGCCGAGGGCCGGACGCGGCGGATCGCGGTGGTGGACCTGGACGTGCACCACGGAAACGGCACGGCGGCCATCTTCCACGACGAGCCTGCGGTCTACACCTTCTCCATGCACCAGGAGCGGAACTATCCCTTCCCCAAACCCGCCTCCGACCTGGACGTGGGATTGGAGGACGGCGTGGACGACCAACGCTACCTGGAGATCCTGGGCCGCTCCCTGGACCAGGTGCTGGAGGAAGGGCGACCGGAGGTGGTCCTCTACCTTGCGGGGGCCGACCCCTGCCGGGAGGATCAGCTCGGCGGACTGGCCTTGAGTCTGGAGGGGCTTGCGGCCCGGGACCGGAGGGTGCTGGAGCGGTTTGGCGCCGCCGGGGTGCCGGTGGCCGTGGTTCTGGCCGGCGGATACGCACGCCACCTCTCCGACACCGTGGAGATCCACTGCAACACCGTGCGGGAGGCAGCCCGTTTCGTGGACGATCCACCCTCAACCGGAGGAGCGGCGACATGCGCATCGACGACTTGAGCTTCGACGAGCTGCGAGACCTGAGCGAGGCCATGGTGACAGTGGCCGCCGGGGTGAGCGCCGGGGTCTTCGCCGAGTTGGGAGGCCGTCCGGCCACCCCCGATGAGCTGGCCCGCCGGTTGGAGCTGGACCGCCGGGCCGTGGAAATCGTGGTGCCGGTTCTGGCCCAGCTCGGCTTTCTGGAGGTGGGAGAAGACGGGCGCTACCGCCCTGCACCCCGGGCCCAGGAGGAGCTGGCGGATCCCGCATCCCCGGAGTACGAGGGAGGAGGCATGCCGCTGTGGCTCGAGAACCTGAGGGCCTGGACGCACCTTCCCCGCGTCCTGGACCAGGGCGGGCCGGTGGACCGGGTCCTGGACGAAGAGCCGGAGGATGATCCCCAGCGACTGGCCCGCTTCATGGCCGGCATGGCGGCGGCTCCCCAGGAGCGGGTGGAGCGCCTGGCGGATGGAGTCCTGGCCCGAAACCCCGACGCCGCAACGCTCCTGGACCTGGGGGGTGGGCCGGGCCACATCAGCCGGGCCTTCGTGGAACGGGGGCTCCGGGTCACCCTCCTGGATCTCCCCGACACGGTGGAGTTCGTCCGGCGGGAGTACGAGTTGGACACGGTGGAGGACCTGGTCACGGTGGGAGCCGACTTCCTGGAGGATCCACTGCCCCCGGGGCCCTTCGACGCGATCCTGCTGAGCAACATCCTGCACATGCTGTCGCCGGATGATTGCCGACGGCTCCTTCGGAAGGTGGCCGATGTGGCGTCCCCTGGCGCGGTGGTGGGAGTGGCGGACTTCGTGCGGGGACGCAGCTCCCGGGCCGTCCGCTTTGCGGTGGTCATGCTCCTGCGCACCCAGGGAGGCAACACCTACACGGTGGACGACCACCGGGAGTGGTTTGGGGACGCAGGCTTCGATGACCTGCAGGTCATCGATCTGGATCCGGACCGCCAGCTCCTCACGGCCCGGCGTCCGGCTCACGGCCCGTAGCGTGCCGCCAGGTAGGGAGAAAGATGACGAACCGGGCGCCCCCATCCGGAGGGGTTTCCACGCAGATGCCGCCGCCGGTCTGGGTCACCAGGCCGTAGATGGCCGGCAGACCCAGGGAGACCGGCAGCGTCCGATCCGGATCGGCCCCCTCCACGTCGAGGGGATCGAAGAATCCGGCAGCTTCGCCCTCCCTCAGGCCGTTGCCGGAGTCCGTCAACCGGATGCGGATGTACTCCCCGGGCTCAAGCGTTCCCCCGTGAACGGGGATGGAGGCTTCGGGCTGGACTCGGTCGACCTGGATCAGCAGATGGCCTCCCCCCTCAAGGGCTTCCGCCGCGTTGCCGATGAGGGTCTGGGCGGCGTCCAGGAAGTGCTTGGCATCGGCATAGGCGGTGGGGAGATCGGGCGCTACCTCCACGGTGAGCGAGACGTTCCAGGGGAGAGAGCGCTTCACGGCGTCCCGGTGGCTCAGGACGACCTGGCCCACGTCCAGAGGCTGGGGCTGCAGGAGCTGGCGCCCCGAGAAGGAGAGGAGCTTGCGGGTGAGGTTCTCACCCTTCTGACTCAGCTCCAGGATCGATTCCAGGTCTTCCCGGAGCTCGGCTTCATCCCCCGCCTCCATGAGTGCCAGGTGGGCGTGTTGCTTGAGGGCGGTCAGGAGGTTGTTGAACTCGTGGGCCACCCCCCCGGCCAGGCTCCCCACAGCCCGATACGCTCGTCCCTTCACCAGCTCCCGCTCCACTTCCCGCTGTCGGGTGATGTCCTCGGCGAGTCCGGCTACACGACGGACCTGGCCGTCCTCGTCGGCCACCGGAAAGCCCCGGTCCCGGATCCATCGAATCCGGCCGTCGGGTCGGACGATCCGGTACTCTACCTCGTACTCCCCCCGGGCCTGCCGGGGGACCGCCTCACGCACCTGGTCCCGGTCGTCCGGGACGATGGCCTCCAGCCACTGGCGGGGGTTTGCGTACAGCTCCGACAGTGGGCGTCCCCACACCTCTTCATAGGCCGGGCTTACGTAGAACACCCGGGTCTTGTCCACGTCAGTGAGCCAGAAGACCTGGTCGATGGTCTCGGTGATCTGGCGGAAGCGTTCCCGGCTCTCCCGAATCGTCTCGTCGGCCCGGACAATCCGGCGGTTCACCAGGCCCAGGATCAGCCCTCCTCCCGCCAGGAGACCCAGCGCCACCCCGGTCACCCCGAAGCGGGTCCAGCGCTCCACCCGGTCCACCCAGACCGCGATGGCCGGGGCGAACTGGTCACCCACCGCCTGGAGCTCCCGGTCGGTGGTCTGGATCCGGTCCAGCAGTTCCAGCACCTGGGGCGAGGCCGGGCCCTGATCCTCCACCTGCTGCACCAGGTCCGCCGCCGCTGCCTCCAGCTCCACCAGCGCGCGGTCGGCCCGGAGCCAGTGGTTCAGGGCCCCCAGGGTGGTGGGGTCGTCGCCGAAGAGGCGGAAGAAGAGCCGGAGGACGGGGATATTGCCCGAGGTGAGGGGATTTGCGGCGAGCACCTCCGCCAGCGCCTCCGCGTCTCCGGGACGTTCAAGCGCCACCATCAGGGCAGGTCGCACGGCCCGGGGGTAGGCCAGCGCCTCGTGGTAGCGGTTCAGGGCAGCTGGATCGCCCTCCAGGGCATGGTTGGTGAGGTGGCCAACTGCCCGGGCCTGCCCCAGCGACCACTGGGCCTCCGACTCGATGAGGACCCGCACGGCGCTCTGGACGCGAAGGCTCGTCCAGGCGGCCAGGAAAAATCCTGCCACCGTTCCCAACAGCACCAGGCCCACCACCAGGGGCGCTGGCCACCGGCTGCGCACGCTCTCACCGGCGGCGGTGCTCACGGAGATGGGTGGAGCAGAGGCATGGAACCGTCTCAGTTCTGGAGCTGATCGGCGTGTCGCTCAGAGGGGTGTGGGGGTAAATAAACCGCAAAGGTCGTGCCGGTACCCGGGGTGCTCTCCACGTCCACGGCCCCTCCGGCCTGTGTGACGATTCCGTAGACGGTCGCCAGTCCCATGCCGGAGCCCCGCTCCCGCTCCTTGGTGGAGAAGAAGGGTTCGAAGATCCGGGCCGCCGTGGCCGCTTCCATCCCATGGCCCGTGTCCTCTACCTCGAGGACCACGTACCGCCCCGGTTCCACCCCCAGTCGTCGCGTCAGACCCCCGTCATCCAGTTCGACGCTCCAGGTGCGGAGGAAGAGTTCGCCGCTCGTACCCTCCATGGCATCCCGGGCGTTGATGACCATGTTCAGGATGATCTGCTCCACGTGGGCAGGGCTCATCTGCACCGTCGGCAGCTCTCGCTCCAGCTCCACATCGAACTGGATGGAGGCCGGCAGGAGCCGGCGGGTCAGGGTCCGGGTGCTTCGGACCACCTGGTTCAGGTCCACCCGGGTGCGCTCCACCACCTGGTTTCGGCTGAAGGCCAGGAGCTGCCGGGTGAGGGTAGCGGCGGTGTTGCAGGTCCGGAGGATCTCTTCCACCTCCTCTTCCAGTCCCTGGTTCCAGTCCGGGCTTTCCCGAAGATCGTCCCGCAGGAGCTGGGCGCTGCCCAGGATCACCGTGAGGAGGTTGTTGAAGTCATGTGCCACGCCGCCGGCGAGCTGGCCCATGGCCTCCATCTTCCGGGAGCGGGCCAGGCGCTCCTCCAGCTCCCTTCGCTCGGTGATGTCGGTGAGCGTTCCGGCGATCCCCGGGCTCCCGTCGTTGGAGCTCCAGGCGTACATCTCCACCCAGCGAACACCTCCGCCCCGGACCAGGAGGCGGGCGTGGCCCTCCCACGAGCCGGCCTCGCCCCTCAGGACGGCCCCCAGTTCCCGCATGCAGCGGCCCCGGTCCTCCGGGTGGATGTACTGGAAGAGGTCCGAGCCCAGGCTGTCGGATACGGGGCGTCCCGAGACCTGGCTCCAGGCGTCGTTCAGGAAGGTCCACCGTCCGATCTCGTCGGTCTGGAAGAGGACCTGCTGGACCCGGTTCACCACTGTTCGGTAGCGTGCTTCGCTGGCGGCCAGCGCCTGCGCGGCCTCTCGATGGGCGGTGACATCCCGAAGGGAAAGCACCACCTCCTCCACCCTCTGGCCCGAGTGGACCAGGGGGGCGGCGTTCACCAGGAGCACGACCCGGCTTCCGTCGCTCCGCTCCGCCACCAGCTCCCGGTTCCGGACCGGCCGACCCGTCTGGAAGACCCGGGTCGCGGGATAGTCGTCCCGGTCCAGGGGCGTTCCGTCCAGATCCAGGGCGGTCCAGGCGGTGTCGAAGTGGTCCAGTCGGTCCACCGTGCCGGGTTCCTGGAGCAGGAGGCGGTGTACCGCCGGGTTTGCGAACCGGACCCGGCCGTCCCGGGTCAGGCTCAGGATCCCTTCTTCCACGGTGTCCATGACTGCCGACAGCCGGTCCCGGGCCTCCCGTTCCTCGGTGATGTCCATGGCGGTGAGCAGGATCCGGGCAGGGCCCGATCCCCGGGAATCCAGCGGACCGGAGCTCACCAGGAGCCAGCGGGTTCGGCCTTCGTGGCTTCGGGCCCGAAGCTCCAGGAGCTGGGCCGGACGCTCCAGGTCGAGCCCGCCCAGCTCCAGGAGGGCGCTCAACCTCCGGCCCGTCAGCGTCTCGGGGTCGCCACCGCCCAGCATGTCGGCGAAGGCCTCGTTCACTTCCAGCAGGCGACCATCCCGGCTGAGGAGGGCGACACCCACCACGTTGCGCTGGAAGAGATCCCGGTAGCGGGCTTCGGAGGTGGCGAGCGCTTCCTCCCGACGGCGGATCTGTCCGATGACGAAGTGGGCGCCCACCGCCCCCTCCACCACCAGCCCCAGGGCCAGGAGGGCCAGGGCGACGTAGAGAGCTCGCTCCACACCCGTGGCGCCCTCGTTGAAGGTACGGGAGAACTCCTCCTCCAGGACCGTCAGTTCGTCGTCCAGCTCTCCCACCCGGCCCAGGAGGGCCTCCACCCGGGCCTGGTCAGGTGTCGATGCGGTCAGCTCACGTCTGAGCTCGCCTGCCACCTCCACCAGCTCCGTGACACGCCCGTCTGCCTCGGCCCAGGTCGAGATGGCCTGGTCAACGAACTCCAGGTTCCGGCCCCAGCGGAAGAGGCGGGCCATGCCGTCGATGAGGTGCTCGGGGATCCTTCCCTGCCGAAACCCCTCCCGCACCACTTCCATGTCGGGCTTCTCCCGCTCCAGCTCCTCCCGGGCCTGGCGGTCGCCCAGCGTCACGGCGATCTCGTCGTGGAAAGCGCGGTAGTCGGCTTCGTCTCCGGTGAGTGCGTAGCGGTGCAGCACGATGACAGCCCGCTTCTGCGCCTTGGTCCAGAGGCCCTCCCCCAGCACGTACCCGCGGATGGAGGAGAGGGCAGCCACGCCGGCAAAGCTCACGGCGATGAGGAGCAGGAAGAGGAGGGCGAAGCCCGAGACGAACGCGATGCTCCGGCCGGAGAGGAGAGCCGGCGCGGGTGACCTGTCGGGAGGTGCCATGGCATCGCGCTCCTGCAGGGTGAGTCCGCCGAGTCCGACGGGGAACCGGTGTCCAGGGTCCCGGAGCCCTTCGTCCCCCTTTCTCTCTGATCGGGACAGAATAGCCCATGGGGCGGCAGGCGGAAAGGTCTTCGGGGGCTGAACGCTGCAGCCCCGGCGGGTTCAGCGAGCCGTGATCAGTGTGCACCCGGGGGGACGGGGGTGGCCACCAGGATCGCGGTCACCAGCAGGACGATGAGGGCCAGTCCCACTTCCAGAGAGGCGGATCGCCGGATCCTGCGTGCCTGTTCCGGTTCGGCCTCCACTTCGGCCACCAGCCCCGGGAGCCCGCGTCGCCAGTTCCAGAATCCCGTGGCCATGACCCCCAGGACCACCCCCAGCTTGAGGCTCAGGGTGCGACCGTAGCGGGACTCCCAGAGCGCCGGAATCTCGTGCATGTGAAAGCCTGAAAGCAGGAGGCCCATGAAGAGGAGGACCCCCACCGAGGCCAGGGCCATGGGTGAGAAGACCCGGAGCTGGATCGCCAGGAGCCGGTAACGGTCGCGGCTCCCCGCGGCGATCGCCAGAATCAGGGCCAGCGAACCCATCCACACCCCGGCCGCCGCCGTGTGGGTCAGATCCACCGAGACCGCCAGGGGCCGATTCGCCGGCACCGACATGGCGTGGCTCGAGAGTCCCAGAGTCAGGAGGAGGAGGAAGACGCCTACGGCCGCGGCCTTCCAGCGAGGCGGAAGCTCCAGGGGACGGTGTCCCTCCCGGGGGATCCCTTCCGGCGTGACCCCGGGAGGTGGGGGCGGGGTGGTTCCGGCCCGGGCCCGGAGAAGGGCGAATCCGCCGACCAGAAAGAGCAGCACTCCGCCCTGAGCCATCCAGACGGTCCCCCAGAAGGTGTCGAAGACCAGGAAGCTCAGGTCCTCGGAAAGGGGGGCGAAGGGGTCCCGGAAGTCCAGGACCTGGGCCCAGAGGCGGAGGCCCCAGACGCCCAGCAGGAGAAGAGCGGTGAAGGTCCCGATGCCGGCCACTCGGCGCTCCAGGGCGGCGATGGCCGGGAGCTCCCGGGTGAAGGTGGCGGGGGGATCGGCACCGGCCAGCCGCTGGCGAACCCGGGGGGCGATGAAGGCCCTCCAGGCCACGGTGCCGGTCAGGAGGAGGACCCCGGAAAAGAGGAGCCACCGCTGGAGCGGCGGCACCAGGACCTCCGTCACCGGGCGGCTTCGACCCGGAACTCGAAGGTGCCGTTCTGGGCGTGCCCGTCCTGGGCGATGGTGCGCCAGAATACGGTATAGGCATCAGGCGGGAGACGCTCCTCGAAGCGGACGAAGATCTCCTTGGGATCCTCCTCGTCGGCTGTGGCGTCGGAAGAGGCGATGAGCTCTTCGGCGCTGTCCATGACCCGTACCCGGGTGCCGTCCAGCTGAGGCGGCTCAGAAAAGATGAGCCGCACCTCGGCGGGCCCCTCCGTCACCGTGGTGTCGGCGGCGGGAACGGTGCTGCGAAGTTCCAGATGGAGGAGCTCTCCGGCCGAG
>PWLA01000027.1 GCA_003559555.1 Gemmatimonadota bacterium
ATTCGGGCATCGGTAGCCTCGTACCGGAAGACGGGCAGGCCGGACTCCGGGTCCTCCTCCCCTTGCGGCTGGAAGGCCACGAAACCCTGGATTCGATTCATGAAGGCGGCGACCTCGAGGGCGATTCGGTCCGAGCCGCGACGCACGAAGAGATCCATTCCATGACCCACCTCGTCGTCCAGCTCCGGGTCGCCGATCTCATAGGCCCCGGCAGCCAGGTGAGGGCCATCGGCAAAGAGCTCCTCCACGGTGGGGGTCCGGTGGGCGCGGGCGAGCTGCACGCCCAGCTCCCATCCGGGGGTCGGTCGCCAGTTGAGCCCCGCCGAGGCCGAAAGGGCTGTCCCACTCCGGCCTTCATTCGCATCGGGGAAGGCGGCGTTGGGGAGAGTCCGTCTCCGCTCCCCCTCCACCCGAGCTCCGAACTGGACCCGGAGTCGAGGGGAGACGGGCAGCTCCTGGAAGGCGAAGACCCCGAGGGAGGCCTGCCGCACACCGGGGGTGAAGGCCTCGTGCCCCCCGACCCGCACCTGACGACTCCGCATGGCCACCCCGACCGCACCGGGATCCAGCGGACCAAGGGCTCCGTGCCGGACGGTGGCCGTTCCATAGACGGCGTGCTGGAGAAACTCCAGCTCCACGTCTTCCTGGAGGGCCACCAGATCCCGCTCCAGCTCCTGCTGGAAGAAGCGCACGGCCCTCACACGGAGCTCCGCACCCTCGATCCAGCTCCCGTCATTCGGAGTCCAGTCCAGCCGTCCCTGCATGGCCTGCCGTTCGGTGATGATTCGGACGTCTTCGTCCGGGTCGTCGATGGCCTCCGGGATCCCGTAGCTCCGGTCAAGGGCCGAGAAGGACGCTCCGGCTCGGATCCCGTCCCACTCCCGCACGGCCCCCAGTTGCGCGTCCAGGCCGGAGAGAGATGTCCCCGGCAGGCGTGCCTCCGGGGTGCGAGTGTCGCCTGCCTCCCTTGCCGAGACCCGACCGGTGAGGGCCCAGTCGCCGGTGCCGTACAGGACCTCGCCCGATGCGGCTCCCGACCGGTTCACGGTGGCCCCATAGGAGGCCACGGCCCCGGACCAGCCCGAGATCCACGTGACCGGCAGATCCCGGGTCAGAAAGTTCACCACGCCGCCCAGGGCCGAAGAGCCGTAGAGGAGACTGGCGGGCCCCCGCACCACCTCGGCTCTGTCCACCGCCAGGGGATCCAGGGCGATGGCGTGGTCGGCGGCCGTCTCCGACAGGTCTCCCATCCGCTCTCCATCTTCCAGCACCAGGACCCGGTCCCCGTCGAAACCGCGGATCACCGGTCGAGCCGGGGACGGTCCCAGGGAGCGCATGGCCACTCCGGGCTCCCCGTCCAGCATGTGCGCCACCGAGGTGTCCAACCGACGGGTGAGCGCCTCCCGGTCCAGGGCCCGGGCGGGCTGATATCCGACGGCGCTGCCCAGAGGGGACACCGTGGCCACCACCTCCTCCAGTTCGAAGAGGGGAGCATCCAGCACGATCTCCACGTCCACCGCCCGACCTTCCTCCCCGGTGACCTCCACCTGAATGAACTCGGGACGGAGGCCCGGCGCTCGGGCGATCAGGGTCCAGCGTCCCCGAGGCACGTCGCCGAAGCGAAAGGCTCCCTGGTCATCGGTGCGCGCCCTCCGTTCCAGTTCTCGGAGCTCCACCACGGCACCGATGACCGGCGATCCGTCGGTCTCGGCGTCCACTACCCGACCCCGGATCTGTATGGAGTCGTCCTGGATCCCCGCTGACGGCGCCTCGAAGGCGGCGGCGTTCGGCTCGGCCCCTGTCCCCGGGAGGAGCAGGGCCAGCAAGGTGACAAGGATGGCTGCGGTCTGGTGCATGGCGTGGCCTGGACAAATAGTTAGGCTGCCCTAATCATGGTGTTAGTCTGGCCTAACTTTGTCTTTTGTCAAGTCGCGCCGCGCTCTGGAATACTCATGCCCGTCTGCTGAATCCAACCGACATGCTCGGCGAAGGCGGAACCGGGTCGGCCGGCGTCGGCAACCGGATGCTTGCCCCATGGGGTTGGCCCGGAGACCCCAGTGGAGTAAACTCTTCACCACTTCCTGCGGTCCGTGCCCCGGCCGCCTGGAACCCGGCCGTTGCGACCCCCACCCCCTGCTCGAGACCTCGTGCCCTGAACTGAACCCCGGAGGGAAAGGTGCAGAACCCGACATCGCCAGGAGTCTCCAGCGGCCCTTTGCCCGCTCGTGTACTTCGGCGACCTACCCTCGTCTGTGGGCTCCGGGAGGCAGCGGATGAGTGACGCCCAGACCCTTCCCGGCTCGGGGAAGGAGGCCGGCGAGAGCGGCCGGGAGCTCAGTCGAGAGCTGGGGTTCTTCGCCGTCTTCGCCACGGCGACGGGAACCATGATCGGGGCTGGAATCTTCGTGCTGCCCGGGGTGGCCGCCGCCGGCGCGGGTCCGGGAGCGGCCCTCTCCTTCCTCTTTGCAGGGCTCATCACCTGCGTCGCGGCCATGAGCGTGTCCGAACTGGCCACGGCCATGCCCAAGGCCGGGGGGGACTACTACTTCGTGAGCCGTGCCACCGGCCCCCTGGTGGGTTCGATGGTGGGCATGGGAGCCTGGCTGGCACTGGTGCTGAAGGGATCCTTCGCGCTGGTGGGGTTGGGGCAGTATGTCTATCACTTTTCGCCCGTGCCCATCCTCCTGACGGCGGCGGCGGGGGGAATTCTCCTCACCCTGGTGAACGTCATCGGGGCCAAGGCCAGCGGAACGCTCCAGAATCTCATCGTGGTGGCCCTCCTGGTCATCATGGTCATCTTCGCCGTAGTGGGACTGACCGCGGTAGAGCGGGAAACGCTGGCGCCTGTCCTCCCCTTCGGGTGGGGCGGGGTGTTCTCGACGACCGGGGTGGTCTTCATCTCGTACCTGGGCGTCATGAAGGCGGCGGCCATCTCCGAGGAGGTGAAGAATCCGGGCCGGAACCTTCCCCTGGGCATCCTCTCTTCGGTCCTGGTGGTCACGGTCCTGTACGTCCTCACCATGGTGATCGTGACCGGTGTCCTCCCGCTGGACGTAGTGACGGAGGCCCCGGCCCCGCTGGCCGACGCCGGGGGGATATTCCTGGGAGCCCTGGGCGGGATGGTGGTGGCGGTGGCCGGACTCCTGGCCACCCTTTCCACCGGGAATGCCGCACTGCTTTCTTCGTCTCGCTATCCGTTCGCCATGGCCCGCGACGGGCTCATGACAGAGTGGATCAGCGGCATCCACAAGCAGTTCCGGACGCCGGCCCGGTCCATCGTCTGCACCGGCGCCGTCATGACGGGCCTGGCCCTCCTCCTGGACGTGGAGGGGCTGGCCAAGCTGGGCGGGGCCTTCGGGCTCATCGTCTTCGCCCTGGTGAACATCTCCGTGGTGATCCTTCGGCGAACCCAGCCGGCCTGGTACCGACCCAGCTTCCACATCCCGTTCTACCCGGTCCTTCCTCTGGTGGGCGCGGTGGCGGCGCTGGCCCTCCTGCCGGGACTGGGCCTCCTGTCGCACGTGTCCGCAGTGGGGCTCGCCCTCATCGCCACCGCCTGGTACTTCTGGCGTCGCAAGACGGTGGAGGCGGAAGGAAACTCCCTGCAGCCGGAGTACGGCCTCGCCGACCGGTTACAGGAGTTGCAGCAGGTGCAGTCCCTGGAAGAGAAGCGGGTTGCCCTGGAGGGAATCCGGGAGGAGGGGCCCAGGGCTCCCGGTGACCAGGAGGAGCCGGTCCGGGTTCTGGTGGAGGTGGAAGAGGGCAAGCCGTACAAGCAGCTCCTGGCGCTGGCCGCCGCCTTCGGACACCGCTACGGCTTCCCGGTGGATGTGGTGATGGTGACCGAGGTCCCCTACCAGCGTCCGCTGGAGACCGAGGTCTCCTCGCCGTCACCGCAGTGGATGGAGAAGCTGCAGCGACGGATGGAGGAGCACGGCGTTCCCTTCCGCTTTCACCACCTCATCGCCCGGGACCGGGCACGAGCCATCCTGGGGCTCGTGGAGCCAGACGTGCGAATCGTGCTCCTGGACTGGCACCGCGCATTCCGGATCACCCACCTGCTGGGGAGCTACGTGGACACGGTTCTCCGTAAGAGCCCGGCCCGGGTGGCGATCCTCAAGTATCGGGGCCACAAGAAGTACGACCGGATCCTGGTGGCCACCGCCGGAAGTCCCTACGCCACGGCGGAGGTGGAGTTGGCCGATGCGGTGGCCAGCTTCACCGGCGCCACCCTCACTTTCATGATGGTGCTTCCCCCCGACGCGTCGGAGACCCGGGAGGAGCAGGCCCGGGAATACCTCCAGAGGCTGAACGACCTCACCGACAACGAGGCCGAACTCCTCCTGGCCCGTGGCGAGGACGTGACTCGCGAGATCCTGACAGCCGGCGAGGACCACGACCTGGTGGTCCTGGGCTCCAGCCGGGAGGTCAGCCTCCGCACGTTCTTTGGCCGCTACGTGGTAGGACGCACCGCCGACGACATCGGGGAGCGGGCCGAGGGTTCGGTCCTGGTGGCGAGGGATCCACGGGTGGCCCGACGGATCTCGGGGCGGCTCTCCCGCTGGATCGGCAAGGTCTACCGACGGCTGACGGGACGACCGGGCCGCTTCCCCACCCGCCTTCCCGATTCGGTGGACGCCGAGAAGCAGGTGGAGCCCTTCCCCCGGAAGCCGCAGAGGCGCCTGTAGCGCACTGAAGCGTTCGTTTGGCTGTTGAACCCGGAGGAACCGTCCGACGAGGCCGGGGGTTGGTCCACTGACCCGACGACACCGAACCGGAGGAGACCAGGGTTGGAGACAGGTAGCGAGCCGGAGCCAGGAACAGGGCCGCCACCGGAGCCGGAAGAGGGCCGTCTCGCCATCATCGGCGGAACCGGATTCCACCTCCGGGAGGCCGGAAACGCTCTGGGCGAACAACGAGAAGAGACGGTCACAACCCGTTGGGGTGCCGCCCGGGTCAC
>PWLA01000208.1 GCA_003559555.1 Gemmatimonadota bacterium
GTGCGGGGAGGCCATACTCGGAATCCGGCGCTGGGGCTGGCGGTGGGACCCTCCGCTCGGCGGCTGCCCGCCCGACCCGACCTCACCGCCATCGCCCCCGCGGTGCTGGATCTTCTAGAAGTCTGAACACAGCTGAACGCGCCCCCGGGCGTCCCGCCGGACACCCGTCCCGATCTGGCATTCCAGGGTTCCGAGGTCGGTGGCACCCTTGTTCCGTGACTCGACGGGGACGGATACTCGGCACGCTTCTCCTGGAGAGGGGCTACCTGGACCAGGCCGCGCTGGATCGGGCCCTGGCCCGCCAGCGGAGGACGGGCGAGCGCCTGGGAGAGGCGCTGCTCCACCTGGAGCTGGTGGAGGAGGAAGACCTGTACGAGACCCTGGCCTTTCAGCTGAACCTCCCCTTCCGCGGCCCGCCCCTGACGCCCGACGCCGCCGCCCTCCAGCGCGTGCGCCCCGCCTTTGCTCGGCGGAGGCGGGTCCTCCCCCTGAGGGTGGAGGACCGAAAGGTGCAGGTGGCCCTCACGGACCCCCTGGACCTGGAGACCATGGATGACCTCCAGTTCCAGTGCGGGGGAAGGATCCAGGCGGTGGTGGCACCTCCATCCGCCATCCGGGCCGCCCTGGCCCGGGCCCCCTGGACCCAGGAGATCCGCCCGGGTGACCAGGCGGATGAAGAGGCTTGTCCCCCCGGAGAACGGGACGGGGAGGCAAGGCCGACCGGGGACGGGGACGATGTCGTCGATCCCGAAGCCCCCGGCGACCTGGACGCCCCGGACGTGTCCGGTGTGCCCCGTACGCCCGACAGCTCCGATGCCCTCAGATCTCCTCGCTCGTCTCCTCCGGCCTCGTCTCCGGGCCCCCGGGTCCCCCGGGTCGTGGACCGCCTCATCCGGGAGGCGGCGGAGCGGGGAGCCAGCGACCTGCACCTGGAGCCGGCCGGGTCGGGCGTGCAGGTCCGGGAGCGCATCGACGGGATCCTCCGGCCCATTCCCCGGCTCCCCCGGGTCACCGGCGTCGCCCTTCTCTCACGGATCAAGGTCCTGGGAGGAATGGACATCGCGGTGAAGCTCCGTCCCCAGGACGGTGGGTTCACCCTCGAGCTCCAGGATCGAAGCCTGGGAATCCGAGTCTCCACCCTTCCGGTGCAGGGCGGGGAGAAGGCGGTCCTGCGGATCCTGAACTCGGACGAGGCTCCCTCGGGCCTGGAAGATCTGGGAATGGTGGGCGACCCCCTTCGCCGACTGAGACGGATGCTGAAGGGGGGTGGCGGCGTCATCCTGACCGCCGGGCCCACCGGGAGTGGGAAGAGCTCGACCCTCTCGGCGGCCATCGCCGAGCTGGACCGGGAAGGACTCAATGTGGTGACGCTGGAGGATCCGGTGGAGTATCGGCTCGCCGGAGTCAGCCAGGTCCAGATGCACCCCCGGGCGGGACTCACCTTTCCGGCCGCCCTCCGCGCCGTGCTGCGCCAGGATCCCGACGTGGTCATGGTGGGGGAGATCCGCGACCGAGAGACCGCAGAGATCGCCATGGCCGCCGCCGTCACGGGCCATCTGGTCCTGTCCACCATCCACACGATCGACGCTCCGTCGGGAATCACCCGGCTCCTGCACATGGGTGTTCCTCCCTACCTGGTGGCCGGCGGCCTGGCGGGCATCGTGGCGCAGCGGCTGGTCCGGCGCACCTGCACCTCCTGCGGCGGGCGCCCCCGGGGATGCCGACGGTGTCCCGACGGGTACCTGGGCCGGACCGGGATCTTTCAGGTCCTGGTGGTGACCGAGGCCCTCCGGGAAGAGATCGTCCGGGGCGGAAGCACCTCGGTGCTGCGACGGCGGGCCCGGATGGCGGGGATGGCCGCCATGGTGGACGACGCCCGACGGAAGGTGGCCGAGGGAATCACCTCTCCCCACGAGGTGGCCCGGGTTCTCCGGGAGGAGCCCGGCGAGGCCCTCCCCTGTCGTCGGTGCGAGGAAGCGGTTCCGCCGGAGGCCCTGGGGTGTCCCCACTGCGGCCACCCCACCGTGCGCCGCTGTCGGTGCGGCGAGCGACTGCGGGAAGGCTGGCGCTTCTGCCCCGCATGCCGCCGGCAGGCTCCCCCGTCCCCCGACGCGCCACCTCCGGGCTAGAAGACCGGGGCGGTGAGGGAAGAGTCGGTCAGCCCTCTCCCAGCTCGGCCCCTCGCCACTGCATCTCCCGCAGGAGGTGGGATACCGGATCGCCGCCCCCCCGCCAGAAATGCCGGTCCGACAACCGGTTCAGCGCCATCCGGAGACGACCGAAGGACGCCGCCACCTCGCGCAGGAGGCCGTCGATCCCCAGTTTGCCCGCAAGGGGGGTGGCGGCGGCGGATCGGAACCCGGCGGAGCCCATGGACTCGTAGTACCGGTAGGAGGGGGCCCCCCGCCGGTGCCGGCGACTCTCCACGAAGTCGGGGAACATGCCGGTGAGCCAGAGGGCGTAGTTGCCCATGTGGGCCGGAAGGAGGAAGGCGTCGCGATCGTCGGTCCCCTCTCCCATCCTGGCCACCAGGTCCACCAGGTAGTGGAACTCCTCCCGGGCGTCGTCGGAGATCCTCCAGGCCCGGTTCTCGAAACCGAAGGCCAGGAGCATGGACGCCAGGTAGTCGGCGGTGGGCCGATCATCGACCCCCCCTTCCAACATGGCGTGCCTGACGAGAACATAGAAGATCAGCTGTGGGCTCAGGCTGACCTGCGGTTCGCTCAAGAGCGCCACTGCCGTCCTGGGATCGTCCAGGAGGACATCGATGCCGGCCTCGTCCAGTCGAGACAGGGCCGCATCCCGAAGGGCGGGATCGGCTCGCCCCAGAAGCTCCACCAGCGCCATGGCGTCGGACCGATCAAACGAGGCCCGAATGCGGGGAAGGATCATGGTGTCCACCTCCTCTGGTGACATGACACGGGAAGACCCGAATGTGGATTCTATAGCTCCGTTCTACCCGCCACGCAACACGGGAGTTCGTCCAGGCGAGTCCGCCGAGCCCCGTGCCGGTGGGGCCCGGGACGACTCCCTGGCCACGCCACCTTCCACTCCCGATCCAGCCCCATGAGGCCTTCCCGACTCCGCCGGCGGCTCTTCAGGGCCCTCTTCCTGGCCGCATTGATTCCGGCGGGGATCACCCTGATCCTGGGCGTTCTGGTCCTGCGGGAGATCATTGCCACCACCGGAAGCGCCGGCCCGTGGATGGCGGTGGCGGACTCGGGGCGGATCCTTCTGGAACTGGTGCAGCAGCGCGATCCGGACCCGGAGCTGGCGGAGGCGGCCGCTCGTCACCGGGAGGTCCTCTCGGAGTCGGTGCGCCTCTCCCAGGTCTACGCTCTCCTGGGGGAACGGATCGTCCTGCTGATCCCCGCCACCGCGCTCCTCCTCCTGGGGCTGGTGGCGGCGGTGGCGGCCCTGACCACGCGCCGGCTTGCCTCGGGCCTGGCGGCCCCGGCGGAGGAGCTGGCCGACTGGATTCAGCGGCTGGGGGCAGGCGAACCCCTCCCACCTCCAGCGCCGAGAAGGGGCGGGGCGGTGGAGGAGTTCCAGACACTCCGGAGCGGGCTGCGGGAGGCCGCCCACAAGATGGAGGAGGCCCGCCGTCGGGAGGTGGAACAGGCCCGGGCCCGGAGCTGGGCGGAGATGGCCCGCCGGGTCGCCCACGAGATCAAGAACCCCCTCACGCCCATGCGCATGGCCGCCGAACGGATCCGCCGCTCCCAGGATCCATCCTCCGCCGAAACCGGCGAGGTCCTCCTGGAGGAGATCGGCCGCCTGGACCGCCTGGCCCGCTCCTTCTCCCAGTTTGGACGACCGGTGGAGGGCCCTGCGGCGGAAGTGGACCTGGTGGAGCTTCTGGAGGGGCTGCAACGGCGACTCCAGGTTGACGGGACCCCGATCCACCTGGACACTCCGGACGATCCGGTGGTGGTGGACGGCCACCTGGACGCCCTGGAGCGGGTCGTCCGGAACCTGGTGAGCAATGCGCTGGAGGCACAGGCCCTGCCCGGGGGGGGAAGGGACCGGCACGGCACCTCGCTCCGGACGGGGAACGGTGAGGGAAGAGATGATGTCCCCCCGCCGCCCGACCGCGCGCCGGTGCGCATCCGTCTCCGACCCGACGGCGACTGGGCCGTCATTACCGTGGACGACGACGGTCCCGGGATCGCGCCGGAACTCCTGGACCGGATCTGGGAGCCCGATTTCACCACCCGTCGGCGGGGTACGGGGCTGGGCCTTCCCCTGGTCCGACAGGCCGTTCGCACCCACGGAGGCGAGGTGACGGCGGAGAACCGCCCGGAGGGGGGTGCCCGCTTTCAGGTCCGCCTTCCCCTGGCCCCCGCCGACCGTGACCACGAAGTGCACGGGAAGACGTCATGAGAATCCTGGTGGTGGACGACGAGGCCAACCTGCGGCGGATGCTCCGCTCCCTCCTTCAGGAGGAGGGATGGAGGGTGGACGAGGCGGGAACCGCCGAAGAGGGTCTCCTGCGGGTGAGGGAGGCCCAACCCGACGTGATCCTCCTGGACCTGGTCCTCCCGGGAGCCTCGGGGATGGAGGCCCTCCCCCGCTTCCGGGACGAAGCGCCGGGGACGCCGGTTGTCATGATGAGCGGTGAAGCCACCCTCTCCGATGCGGTTCAGGCGACCCGGGAGGGCGCCTTCCACTTCCTGGAGAAGCCGCTGGGATCGGAGGCGGTCCTGGCCACCCTCCGGGGCGCGCTGGAGGTCAGCCGGGCCCGGGACCTCTCGCGGGTCCTGCAGGAGGAGCTGGGGCCGGGCGCCCAGCTGGTAGGAGAGAGCCCGGCGATTCGGGAGGTGCGGGAGACCATCCGGAAGGTGGCTCCCACCGATACCCGGGTCATGATCACCGGGGAGAGCGGGACGGGAAAGGAGTTGGCGGCCAGCGCCATCCACGCCCTCTCCCCCCGGCAGGGCCGCCCCTTTGTGCGGGTGAACAGCGCGGCCATCCCCACCGAGCTGGTGGAGTCCGAGATGTTCGGCCACGAGCGAGGCGCCTTCACCGGCGCCACCCAGCGGCACCGGGGGCGCTTCGAACTGGCCCACGGCGGCACCCTCTTTCTGGACGAGGTGGGCGATCTGGGGACTGGGGCCCAGGCCAAGCTCCTCCGCACACTTGAGGGCGGCGTGATCCAGCGGGTGGGAAGCCAGGAGACGCTGGAGGTGGACGTGCGGGTACTGGCAGCCACGAACCGGGACCTGCGCCGGGACGTGAGGGAAGGGCGGTTCCGGGAGGACCTCCTCTTCCGTCTGGAGGTAGTGGTTCTGGAGATGCCGCCCCTCCGGGAACGCCCGGAGGACCTCCCGGTCCTGGTGGAGCACCTCCGCTCGCGCCTGCGGGTTCGCCAGGGCCTCACCGCCCCGGCGCTGGATGACGGCGCCATGGACGTGCTGGCTCGACATCGGTGGCCCGGGAATGTCCGGGAGCTTCTGAACCTCCTGGAGCGCATGGCCATCCTCCATCCCTCCGAGTCGGTCTCGGCAGCCGAGGTGGGCCGCCTTCTCCACTCCGGCGCGGCCGGGTCGGGGACGGCCTCCGGCAGCCATGCCGGCAGCTCTCCGGGGTACCGGGACCAAGACCCCCGGAGCCTCCGGGAACGGCTCGACGACTACGAACGGGAGCTGATTCGGGGCGCGCTGACAGCATCCGACGGCAATGTGGCCGAGGCCGCCCGCCGCCTCCAGACCGACCGGGGCAACCTCTACCGCCGCATGAACCGGCTGGAGTTGCGGGACCCCGACTGAGCCCATTACCTGACAACCCCCTCCACTCCACCGGCAGCTCGATCCTACTCTGGCTCTCACGGGAGCGATCATCTGATGGGCACAACAGACCTGAACCGACGTGGCCCTCTCGTGGCCCTCTCCCTCCTCCTGCTTGGCGCGGGGATCTGGCTATCGGCCCCGGAGATGGCAGCCCAGGAGGTGATCCGGGGCCCCCTCCCCCAGGAGGTCCAGGAGCGAGTCCTGGAGCTGGCCAACGCCCCCGGGACCATGAGGGTCCAGGGCCGGAGCCGAATCCCCGCCGGCGGCACGGTGCAGGGCGACCTCATGGTTCTGGGAGGGGACCTCCACCTGGGGGGATGGATCCAGGGTGAGCTGGTGGTGGTGAACGGATCGCTGGAGCTGGCCGGCGGCGCGCAGGTGGATGGATCCGTCCTGGTGGTGGGCGGACGGGTGTCGGGAATGGAGGACGCCCAGGTCGGGGGAACCGTCTCGGCCTACGCCGCTCCCCTTCACTACCGGGTACGGGGAGACCGACTCGAGGGCATCGAGGAGGACGGGCGGATTCCCAGCCACTTCCTGGACACCGACCTGGGCTTCGGGCGTTCCCGGGTCACGGTGCGAGCGGCAGGCCCGTACAACCGGGTGGAAGGCCTTCCGGTGCAGTTCGGTCCCCTCCTCACCACCGGAGGCAGCAACCCCCTCTCGGTGGAGGCCTTCGGGATCTGGCGCTCCGAGGCGGGCCTCTCGCTGGACACCGAGCGCCTGGGCTATCAGTTCACCGTGGACCAGGCCATAGGCGGCCGAGGCGCCATGTCGGCGGGTCTCACGGCCTACTCCCGGGTGGAGTCCATCGAGACTCGCGGCATGAGCAACCTTGAGACTTCGCTGGCCACCTTCTTCATGCGGAGGGACTACCGGGACTACTACGAGGCCCAGGGGTGGTCCGGATACCTGGAGATGCGTCCCATCCGGTTTCCGGTCCGACTCCGGGCCGAGTTTCGGGAGGTTGAGCACGCCTTCATCCCCGAAGGCGGGCCGTGGACCCTGGGCGACGGTGACGAGCCCTGGAGACCGCTGGCTGCCGTGGGCGAGGGCCGGGGCCGCTTCCTGGAGGGCTCCCTTCTCTGGGACTCCCGCAACGATCCGGATCACCCGTCCGACGGCTGGTGGAGCCAGATCCGGTTCACCCGTCAGGTCGGCGGTCGACTCCACTCCACCTTCGATCCCATCTCCGGGGCTCCCCTCGAGGAAGGGGAAGGGCTGCCCTTCCCCAAGGTCACCTGGGCCAGCACCGACATCCGCCGCTATGCCAGGGTCAGCCCCTCCTCGAACCTGAAGTTGAGGGTCTTCGGGGCCGGCACGCTGGGGGGTTCGCCCCTTCCACCCCAGTTCCAGTCGGCACTGGGAGGGGAGGGCTCCCTTCCGGGCCATCCCCGCTTCGCCGTGGACTGCGGGGCCCGGGAGTTGGAGACCGTGAACGCCGCCTCACCCGCTGAGGGGGAGCGCCCGGCCTTTGCCGCCTACGGATGCGACCGGGTGAGCCTGGCGCAGATCGAGCTGCAGCGGGCGCTTCCCCTGGTCTGGGACCCCCTGCCCGAAGAACGGGCGGGCTCGGAGTGGTCCGGGCTCCTCAGGATCCAGCCCACCCTCTCCGTCTTCCTGAATGCGGGCCGCGGATGGGCCCGCGACGCGGTGGGCTTCCCTGAGCGGCCCGACTCCCCCCTCAGGGGCGACGTGGGCGTGGGGCTGGTCACCGGCTCACTGGGACTCTACTGGGCCTACCCCCTGAACCGGAAGGACCAGGGACTCAACTTCTTCGTGCGCCTGAACCACCGGTTCTGATCCGACGTGCCCTCCGTGCCCCCCATTCCGGGTCTCTTCGCCGCCGCGTTCGCCCTCCTCCTCACCTGGCCCGTCCAGGGGGTGGCCGGCCTGGCGCTGCAGGATCCCCTCGTCCTGGAGGTGGAAGGTGGGAGCGGTGGGGTGGAGGCGAGGCTGGGACCGATCCTGGAATCACCGGGCCTGCAGAACTCGCTGGAGCGCGGCCTCCCTGTTCGGATCCGGGTGGTGACCGAGCTCTGGCGAGACCGCTTCATCGATGCCCAGGAGGGCCGATTCGAGTGGCGAGCTTCGGTTCGCCTGGATCCCCTGGAGCGGACCTACGTGGTGGAGACCGGCGCCGGCGCGACCCTCTCCGCCACCACCCTGCCCGAGGTGGCCCGGATCCTCTCGGACCGCCTCCAGGTTCCGCTCCAGCCTCAACGGTCCGGCCGCTACTACTACCTGGGCCGCCTCGAGGTGGAGACCCTGTCGCTCTCCGACCTGGACGAGCTGCGCCGGTGGATGCGGGGAGAGATGGGACCTGCGGTCGAAGGCCAGGAGGGCGGGGGGGTGGGGTCGGCCCTGGGTCGGGGGTTCCAGCGGCTCCTGGTCCGGGTGCTGGGACTTCCGGCGGAGCGGTATCAGGCCCGGAGCCGGAGTTTCGACTTTCCGGGCTGAGGGACCGACGCCTCCCTTCAGCCGACCCTCAGCCCCCGAAGACCTGCACCCGGTGGGTCAGCGACTCGATCCGGTCCAGATCCGGCTCCACTCCGATCCCCGGTCCGTCGGGAAGGGGCATCCGACCTTCCACCAGCTCGAACTCGGGGGTGACCACGTCCTGCTCCCAGTAGCGCCTGGAGGCGGAGATGTCACCAGGCAGGACGAAGCCGGGGAGGGTGGCCAGCGCCAGGTTGTGGGCCCGTCCCACCCCCGATTCCAGCATGCCGCCGCACCAGACGGGGACCCCCCGTTTTCGGCACAGGTCGTGGATCCGCCGGGCCGCTGCCAGCCCCCCCACCCGTCCCGGCTTGATGTTCACGACCCGGGTGGCGTCCAGCTCGAGGGCCAGGCGTGCGTCGGCCTCAGAGCGGATGGACTCGTCCAGGCAGATGGGGGTGGTCAGCTCGGCTTGGAGGCGGGCGTGGTCCAGGATGTCCTCGTGGTGCAGGGGCTGTTCGATCATGGTGAGCCCCAGCTCGTCCAGCTCCCGGAAGAGAGGGAGGTCCGTGAGCGCGTAGGCCGAGTTGGCATCGGCCATGAGGGGCACGTCGGGGAAGCGGGCCCGAACGGCCTGGAGCATCTCCACATCCCTTCCGGGCTTGATCTTCACCTTGATCCGGGCGTATCCCTCCTCCAGGTAGGCCTCCACCTTTCGCAGGAGGGTCTCGTCATCGGGCTGGAGTCCCACGCTCACCCCCACCTCCAGGGGCTCGCCCCGTCCCCCCAGGAGTTCCCACAGGGGCATGCCCAGGAGCCGGGCGTGCAGATCCCACACCGCCATCTCGATCCCGGCCCGGGCCATCCGATGGCCCCGAACCCAGTCCACCGGCGCCAGGATGTCTTCCGGTCCCTCCATCTCGTGGCCCAGAAGAGGGGGGAGAAGGAACTCGGTGAGGACGTGCCAGGCCGTCTCGGTGGTCTCGGGGGAGTAGCCCGGGTCCTCGGCGGCGACGCACTCGCCCCAGCCCACGGCGCCCTCCCCCTCCACCCGCAGGAGGAGGAGCCGTCGGTTCTGTCGGGCTCCGGAGCTGATCTCGAAGACCTCCCGGAGGGGGAGGCGGATCTCCCGGAGCTCGATCCGATTCGGTCTCACGCCTGCTGATCCAGCACGCCGAAGACCTCGTCCACCTGACTCCACCCCACCGTCAGGAGAAAGGTGTTGTTCCGGCCGTAGGACTTGTCTCCCACGATGAAGAAGTCGGGCTCGGGATTCATGAGGGTTTCGGCTCCATGGCTCTCCTGGGTCAGACAGTCTCCCCCGCCGCCGGCCCCCAGGAGGGCGGCGGCGAGCTTCATGGGCCCGCTGGTGGCGTAGCACTCGTGCACCTGAAGCTGACGGTAGAGGGTATGATCGCCCACGCCCCCGGTGAGGGCAAGGATCCGGTCCACCTCCACCACGGTGGCGTCTTCCCCCTCCGCCCCACCTGGCGCCTCGTCGTCGGAGCTCCGGCCTCGAAGCCTGACCTGCACCCGGTCACCGTCCCGGGCCAGCGCATCCACCACCCTGCCCGGCAGGAAGGTGACCCGATCCGAGGCGCCCCGGGCCACCGAGCGGGCGTCCCGAGTGAGCTGACTCCGGAGGGGAAGGGGGTCGCCCTCCACCACTTCCCAGTGCGGCTCCGGTTGCCGGACGGTCCACAGCACGCGGGTTCCGGCATGTCGGGAGGCAAAGTCCGCCAGCTCCCGGGCCGCCGTCTGCGCCGAGTGCCCGGCCCCCACCAGGAGGATCGTTCGACCCCGCCACCCCTCACCTTCGCTGGCCAGATCCGGGATGCGGCGGCTGATCCGGTCCGCCAGCCGCACTTCTCCCGGCGCCGGAATCCCGCCATCTCCCAGGGCATTGGGGTTTCCGTACGTTCCGCTGCAGTCCAGGACCACTTCGTGGTGCTCCACCCATTCCCTGCTGGCATCGTCGGTGAGGAGGACCCGAAAGGGACGCCGCCCCCGGGAGGGTGATCCGATCTCCTCGTGCTTCAGCGTACCTTCTCGCCCCACCGCCACCACCCGGGTCCCCAGCTTCAGGCCCCGGGCCAGCTCGGGAAGCGTCCAGAGGGGATCCAGGACCCGATCTGCCAGTTCGTGGCCGGTGGGGGAGGCCTCCTCGTCCACGTCCAGCGAGCGGTCCACCTCGGGGAGGGCCTCCCGCATCCGGGGTGATGCGTTCATGGACCAGGGACTGAAGAGCCGCACGTGGCCCCAGGCTCGAAGGTGGCCCGCTGGATGGGGGGCGGCCTCGTAGACCGTCACCCGATGGCCCCGCTCCCGGACCGCCAGGGCGGCATCCAGCCCCACTGGACCGGCACCGATGATGGCGATCCGGAGCTCTCGTCGGACTGCTCCATCCGAGGCGGCCACAGCGCCGGCGCCGGGCTCGGGGTCAGAGGGAGCTGGGGAGGTGGGCTCGGATGAGCCAGCGGATCCTCGGTGGGTCATGGGTGCGTCTCCGGCTGAAGCGAGGTGGGTGCCCGGCGCCGCGGGTCACCGGGAGGAGGACGTTCCTCCCTCCTCTCGAACCAGGCGGTAGTGGGAAAGGTTTCCAGCTCGCTTCAACCCCCGGACCTCCCACCCTCGTTCCAGATAGTGCACCAGAACGGCGCGGGTGGCACGTCGCCACTCCCTGGCCAGCTCCGGATCGTGGCGACGAAGGCGCTGAATGTGGGCGGGAATCGACACCGTCACCGACGGGGCCTCCAGGTCGAATCGAGGGGTTTGGGGTGCGGGGTGGCTCCCCGACCCCGATGGAAGTTCGGCCTCCAGGCGAGGGGTCCGAGGTACCCCTTCCAGCGCCGGCTCCGCCTGCCCAGTCGGTCCTCCGTGGCCAGCCTCCTCCTCACCCAGACGGTGCCGGACCCGGGGGGAGTCCAGCTCCCAGAGGGCCACCAGCCGGTCGGTGCCGATCCCCTGGTGCAGGGGTGAGTCCGACTCGCCGTACATGTCCTCCACGTACTCCCGGCAGACGACACCGAGCCGCTCCAGGTTCAGGTGGGCGTTCCTCGACTCCAGGGGATCGAAGGTCCAGTACACCCGCCGCACTCCCCGCTCCAGGAGCAGCGCCCGCTGATGCAGCTTGAGCCGGCGTCCCAGCCCCGAGTCCCGGAGTCCCGGGCGGACCGCCAGCATGTCGGACCAGTGGACCGGGGTCTCCCCTTCGATGCCGGTCATGCCGAAGACGAAGCCGGCCAGCCGTCCGTCCGGGCCGTATGCCCCCGAAGCGACGCCGCCCAGGCGCTGGCTCACCTTCAGGATGGCCACCGGGACCCGTTCGGAAAACCCTTCGCCCCAGACCTCCTCCTGGAGAGCCACGCAGGCCTGGTACTCGGCCAGGGTCCCGAAAGGCCGAATGGCGAAGGACGACTCCCCCCCCGAACTCACGACCCTCCTCCCCCGAGGCCGTCACCGTCCAGCTCCAGAGACCTCCGAAGCAGCCGGTCCAGCTCCGGCAGAGCTTCCTTCTGCCGTATGTCAAGACAGGGCAGATCCACCAGCCGTTGAACCAGCTCCACCCCGGCCCGGGTGTTGGCGGCGATCCCGGTGACCAGCTCCGGCGTGGCCCCGTAGGCCCGCATGAGCCCTAGCACCGCATAGGGATCCGTGGCGCAGAGGACGGTCATCCGGACCGCAGACGCCAGGCACTCCGCCGCCACCGTCCCGTTGTACGGCTCCAGGGGTGAGGCCCCTACCTCCACCACCGCCACGTCCACCGGCGCCCGGTTCATCCGGGGGATCAGCGTCGCCAGGGCCCGACGGTACTCGTCGCTGGGACATACGGTCGAGGGAAGGCCGGCGTCCACGAAGTCGAAGACGGGCTCGGCGCCGGAGTCGGCCATGGTGAGCACGTCGCGATACCGGCCGGCCCCGGTGACCTTGGCACCCATGACCCGGAGCCCCATGCTCCGCAGTCGCCGAATCAGGACCCGGGCCGTGGCGGTCTTTCCTGCCGACATGGAGGTCCCGATGATCATGATGGTGGGAATGTGCAACTCCAGCTCCGGCGGGCCCCCACCCTGCTGGGTCTTCGGCTCGTCGTCGTCGACCGCTCCCTCGACCGTGCCGGCCCTGGCCACGAAGTCCGACATGACCACCCGCTTTCCTTCCCGCACCAGGTGGCCCTGGTAGACGACCCGGGGGAGAGGGGGGATCAGGGCGGACCGGGAGGTGCAGCGGCCCAGCAGCCCTCCTCCGGTGAGCAGCTCCATCCGACCATCGTCTTCCACTGCCTCCCAGCTCCCGGTGGCCTCCAACGTGGCGTGGCGTCGCCCCAGGGCGCCGACCACCCGGTCACCCTCCACCACCTCGACCATGCGGCCGGTGGGAAGCTCCAGCGTCCACGAGCCGGGGTCTCCCTTCACTTCCACCAGAACGTAGTCGCCGCCGGCCCACTCCTCCCGGGGCCACGTGCGGGTCTCCCAGTCGCCCTTCTCCAGGTCGGAGATCCGGACCATCGACGAGTACATGGTCGTGGTCTTCACGTCCGCCTCCCCCCCGCTTCCCCTTCGTGAACGCCTGTCCGGCCCACGCCGGCTTCCTGCTGCTCTTGCTCCACCTGCTGACGGGCCCCACCCCGGGCCCGGTCCTCCTGGGCTTCCCCCAACTCGGGAAGGAGGAGGAGGCCCGCAAGGAGCGCCGCTCGCTCCGGCATCCGGTCCACCTCCAGGTACTCGTGGAGGGCATGGGCCCCGTCACCCACGGCACCCAGACCGTCCAGGGTGGCGGTGAAGAGGCTCGTGGGGTTTCCGTCCGAACCCCCTCCGGACATCCCTTCGTCAAGTTCGAGCCCCAGGGCCTGGCCCACCTCCCGGGCCGCGTGCCAGAGCCGGCGGTTCCGCGGGGTGGGCTCCATGGGCGGCCGGTCCACCGATCCCCGGATCCTCGCGCTGGTCCCGGGGGTGCTCCGGACCCGCTCCTCGATCTGCCCCACCTGGTCCTCGAGCCAGCGGGCATCGGCCCGGGTCCGCACCCGCACGTCCACCGTGGCCGAGGCCTCCGAGGCCACCACGTTGGGACGGGTTCCCCCCCGGATCTCACCCACGTTGATGCTGATCCCCCGTTCCAGGTCCGAGAGCTGGTAGAGGGCCTGGATCAGGTGCGACAGCTCGTGAATGGCGCTGGCGCCCTCGCCGGGGGCCAGCCCCGTGTGGGCGCTCTTCCCCGTGACCCGGACCTCGAACCGGCCGCCGCCCCGTCGGCTGGTCTTGAGCTTCCCCACGGGCTCGAGTCCCGGCTCCAGGACCAACGCCCGGACCGCACGTCGGGCCAGGTGGCGCACCCGGTTTTCCGACTCGAAGCTGCCCACCTCCTCGTCGGAGTTGACGAAGACCACCGGCGTGACCGGAGGTTCCAGCTCCAGCTCGTGGAGGGCTCGGAGGGCGAAGAGCATCTGAACCAGCCCACCCTTCATGTCGAAGGTCCCCGGGCCCCGCACCCGCTGGTCGTCATGGAGAAACGGCATGGTTTCCAGCGTGCCCACCGGCCAGACCGTGTCCACGTGCCCGATGATGACCTGCGCCGGCCGGCCCTTCTCCCGCGTCCGGGGTCGGGCGTAGAGCTGCCCTCCGGTCTCCCGGCCGCTCAGTCGCCGCACCTCGAAATCCATGGGCTCCAACTCCCGGGCCAGGACGTCGAAGACCGGACCCTGGGTCTCTGGCACGGTACTGGGACTCTCCAGGAGGACGATCTCCTGGAGGAGCTCCACCATCTCGCCCTCCCGGCCCTGGAGCCACTCCAGGAGCGCAGGTGTCTCGGGGTGGACGCCCGTCACCGGCGAAACCCCTCCGGAAGAGGGAAGGCATGGCTCTCAGAGACCCGGGCGAACTGGCCTGGATTCAGGTAGGCCAGGAGGGGGGCGCGGCCCACGATCTCCTCGTCGTCCACCCCGGTGACCCGGAGGGCGTCGCGACGAGCCCTCGCGGCCACCGTCCGGCCCACGACCAGACTTCCGTCGCCCAGATCGTCGATGATCCGGTCAAGCTCGCACTCCAGCACCAGGTGGGCATGGCGGAGGACCCGGCCCTCCACCTTCCGGGCCGGAGCCGTGGGCAGAGAAGGAAGGCCGGGGGTGGGCTCTCCCTCACCGCACCGGGGCGCCGCGCTGAGGCTCGTTACCAGCACCTGATCGGGGCCCGGGTAGCTGACGGTGAAGGATCCGTACTCCCGGGCGTTCCGGTAGGTGGCGTGGGAGGGAGTGCAAACGAATCCGAAGTGGCCGCTCCACCCCAGCGGCATGGCCAGGTGCTTGGGCGCCAGGTCGAAGCCCTCCCCCTCACGAGTCCCCACCACCACCAGCGGAGCCACGGTGAAGACACGCTCCCAGAGGGGAGACCGGAGGTCCAGGTCGACCATGTCGTCTTCGCCGGAGTCGTCCTCACTGGAAGGGGGGGCATCGGTACCGGGAGAACCGGCGTCGTCGGCGTCCCGCTGGTCTGTTTGGCTCATGTCAAACGTCCTCGTGGGTTCCATGGTTCCCGGTCCGAGGTGCCAGGGAGCCGGTCAGTCCTGGTAGATGCCGCCTCGGCGGTAACTCTCGTCCAGTATCTCCACCGGGTGCAGGACCTGCACCGGAAGCCCCGCCATCCGGAGGCCGGCTCCGATCTGCATGATACACCCGGGATTGCCGGTGGCCACCACCCGGGCACCGCTCCGGCGGATGGCCTCCACCTTGTCTCCCCCGATGCGGCCTCCCAGTTCCGGATGGGTCAAGCCGTAGATCCCCGCTCCACCGCAACATTCATCGGCACCGTCCAGCTCCCGGAGCTCCACCCCGGGGATCGAGCGGAGAAGCCGGAGAGGCGGGTCAGCCACCCGCTGACCGTGCAGCAAGTGGCAGGGGGCGTCGTACGCCACACTCCATGGGACCGGCGCACCCGCCCGGGGCGTTCGTCCATCAGCGGCCAACAGCTCCGAGACGTCCAGGGTCCGGCTTCCGAGCCATGCGCCCGCCTCCCGCGCCGGCGCATCCCCCTCCTCCAGGAGGTCGGGGTACTCCCGCATGGCGGCCCCGCACCCGGCGGCGTTCAGGACCACGTGGTCCACTCCGGTCCGCTGGAAGGCCTCCGCGTTGCGCCGGGCCATGGTCCGGGCCTCCTCCAACCTGCCGCCATGGGCGTGGAGGGCCCCGCAGCACCCCTGCCCCGGCGCCGCTACCACATCCCACCCGTTGGCCTCCAGCACCCGGCGGGTGGCCCGGTTGACCCGTCGGAAGAGCTGGTCCTGCACGCACCCGTCCAGGATCGCCACCCGGCCCCGGGCTTTCGGTTGCCGGGCGGCGGGCTCCGACCGGAGGCGAGCGGGTTCGCCTCCGGCCGACGAGCCAGGCCCATCGTCTTCCATACTTCCCGGTCGCGGGGGAGCGGACGCCGCCAGCATGGCCATTCCCAGGCGAAGGGGACCGGCCACCCTCCCTTCCCCCGAAAGCCGCCGGGCCAGGAGGGCCGGAAGTCCGGTGGCTCGCAGCATCCGGCTGCCCCACATCCAGGGACGAAAGAGGAGCGGACGTCCGATGACGCCCAGGAGCAGGCGCTGGAGAACCGACGGCGGGCAGGCGTCGACGGCCACCTCCCGGGCCCGCTCCAGGAGGAATCCGTACTCCACCCCCGAGGGGCACACCGACTCACATGCCCGACAGCCCAGGCATCGGTCAAGGTGCTCCTGGAAGGCCCGGGAGTCGGGGGCCAGGCGCCCTTCCACCACCGCCCCCATGAGGTGGAGGCGGCCCCGGGGAGAGTCGGCCTCGTCGCCCAGGCGGGTGTAGGTGGGGCACGCCGGCAGACAGAACCCGCAGTGAACGCAGTGGGAGAGCCGGTCGGTCTGGTCGGCCAGGGCCCCCGCCAGGCGAGCTCGGGGAGGGGACGCGTCACCCGCCATCAGGTCTCCCCTCGCCCGAAGAGGGCTCCCAGCGCCCTGGACAGCCGACGGATTCCCCGCTCTCCGTCCCACGCCAAGGTGGCTCGGACCAACCGGCGACTCCAGGGACGGTACGGAAACCACCAGGGCTCCCGGGACGGGGTGGGGCCGGTCTCCAGGAGAACCCGGGAACGGGAGAAGGCCAGCAGTCCCTCGTCGCCCCGGACCCGGGAGTATCCGCTCTCGCCTCGCCCCCCCACGGGGAGCCCGGGAATGGCCCAGTGTGAGAGGGTGTCGTTCACCGAGACCCCGCCGCAGCGGAGACGCCGGGCCAGGTCACGGCCCACCTCCGCATCGGAGGTCCAGACCGAGGCGAAGAGGCCCATGGGGTGCGCGTTGGCCCGGGCCACCGCCTCGTCCATGTCCGCCACCGCCATCACCGGCAGGAGGGGGCCGAAGGTCTCTTCCCGCATGATTCGCATCCGGTCGTTCACATCGGCCAGGATCGTGGGGAGGAAGACGTTGGAGGCCGGGTCCACCCGCCGGCCCCCGCAGAGGACCCGGGCGCCCCGCTCCAGGGCATCGTCCAGATGCGCCTCTACCGTGCCGAGCTGCTCCGGAGTGGTGAGGGGGCCCACGTCCACCTCCCCGCCGGAGCCCGCCCGGAGCTCCGAGGTCACCCGAGTGAGTCGCCGGAGGAAGTCCTCGTAGACCGGCTCCTCGACAAAGACCCGCTCGGTGGCCAGGCAGGTTTGACCGGCGTTGAAGAAGGCGCCAAAGGCGATCCCCCGGGCAGCCCGGTCCAGGTCCGCGTCGGACCGGACCAGCGCCGGGTCCTTTCCTCCCAACTCCAGGGAAACCGGAAGGAGCCGGGGCGCCGCCCCCGCCAGAACCTTCCGGGCCACCGCGGGGCTCCCGGTGAAATGGACCCGGTCCACCCCGGCCGCCACCAGGGCCTCCCCGGTGTCGGCGCCCCCCTGGATGACCTGGACGAGACCCTCGGGGATGTCCGTATGGCCCAGCAGCTCGGACAGGACCGCGCCGGTGAACGGAGTTCGCTCGGACGGCTTCAGGACCACCCCGTTGCCGGCGAAGAGGGCGGTGAGGGTCACCTCGGCGGTGAGGATGAACGGGTAGTTCCACGGCCCGATGACCGCCACCACGCCGTAGGGTTCGTGCTGGATCCGGGGCCGCTTCCACAGAAGCCACCCCCGGCTTACGCGGCGGGAACGGAGGAGACGGGGAGCGCGCCGCTCGTAGTAACGACACAGGCGGACCACCGACGCCACCTCGATGAGGGCCTCCACCTCGGGCTTGCCGGTCTCGGCCACGATCCGGTCGGCGATCTCCTGGGAGCGGGCGGCCAGAAGGGCCCGGAGACCGGAGAGGTGGCGGACCCGATCGGACGGATCCAGCGATGCCCAGCCGGGCTGGGCCTTCCGGACCCGGGCCACCGCGGCCCGGACCTGGTCGATGCCGTCCACCGGCACCGTCCCCACGGGCGTTCCGTCCTGGGGACGCCGGATCAGGAGGAGATCGGTATCGGGGTGCTCGTTCACATCCACCTCCACCTCCAGGCTCCAGGGAGGATTCCCCGGGGGTCGAAGACTCTTCGCAGACCGGCGTGCAGGCGGGCCCGCGGCTCGGAAGGGGGATCGCCGGGGAAGCCGGTGGGCCGGTCGCCCTCGCCGGCGGCACCCCACGCCCGAACATGACCGGCCAGGAGATCGGCCGCCACGGTGGGCGAATCCAGCCTGCCGACGCAGTCCGCCACCTGAGCGGGTCCTACCCGCCACCGCCGATGGTTCCGGCCCCGGCCCTCGGCCATGGAACGCTCCCGGACCCACGCCCGGGAGTCGGGCCCCTCCACCACCCGGGAGGGAGCGCCTGCCGCGCCCCGGGCCGCCCGCTCCACCCGGTCCACCTCCGCCTCCGAGGCCATGAGTCGGAGGACCACCCGCACCCCGGCAGTCGGATCCCCGTGGAGCTCCAGCCCCGCCATGGGGAGGGGAAGAGCGGCCAGCTCCCGCCCCAGGCGGAGCCCCTCCTCCAGTCCGGTCGCCTTCCACTCCAGAGTCCGGTCGAGACCAGGGCGGGGAAAGAGCCGGAGCCACACCGCGCAGATGAGCCCCAACGCCCCCCCACTTCCGCAGCTCAGCCGTACCAGGTCGAAGCCCGCCACGTTCTTGACCACCCGTCCCCCCAGCTCCAGGACCTGGCCCCGGCCGTCCACCAGGGTGAGCCCCAGGAGCTGGTCCCGGGGCCGGCCGAAGGCGGTGGCCAGGGGTCCGGCCAACCCGGTGGCCACCACCCCTCCCAGGGTGACCCGGTCACCCCCCGGCGGGTCCAGGGGAAGCCACTGGGACTCTGTGGCCACCACCTGGTCCAGCGCCCCCAGGGAGGTCCCCGCTCCGGCCCGGAGGGTGAGATCGGCGGCCTCATAGTCCAGGACGCCCTGCATCCGGCCGGTGGAGACCAGGAGATCGGCCTCGCGGGTGAAGTCGGCTGAGCCTCCCGACAGGGCCACCCCGGCCCCCAGGGGCAAAACACGCCAACCCTCCTCGCCGGCCACCTGCAGGAGGGCCGCCGCCTGCTCCGGATCCGAAGGATGGACCACCGGCGTCCCGGCAGGCGACCCCGTCCCTTCGGCGTTCCCGGTATCGTCGCCCTTACCAACCTCCGTATCGCCCAGGAGCCGGCCCACCCGCCGGCGCACCTCCGCCGGCCGCGGCCTCTCTCTGGGCGCGATGGTGGCGGGAGCGGATCCGGCGGTAGGCTCGGAGCCGGGGAAGGGCCTCGGGGAATCGACTGCGACGGCTTCGTCAGCGACGGCTTCGTCGGGGAGATCGATCCCTGGGGCGGGCGCCGAAAGGTACTCGTCCGGGAGGACCTTCCCCGGGTTGCACCGTCCGGTGGGGTCGAAGACCGCCTTGACCCGTCCCATGGCCCGCATCACCTCCGGAGAGAGAACCATGGACAGGTACTTCCGCTTGTCCAGCCCCACCCCGTGCTCGCCGGTGATGGTGCCGCCCACCTCCACGCAGACCTGCATGATCTCCCGGGAGGCCTTCTCCACCCGGGCCAGTTCGTCGGGATCATTGCGGTCAAAGAGGAGGTTCGGGTGCAGGTTGCCGTCTCCTGCGTGGAAGACGTTGGCCACCCGCAGGTCGTAGCGGCGGCCGATCTCCCCGACCCGGGCCAGCACCTCGGGGAGCCGGGTCCGGGGGACGGTGGCGTCCTGTACCAGGAGGTCGGGAGCGATGCGGCCCATGGCACCGAAGGCCTTCTTCCGACCCTTCCAGAGCGCCGCCCGCTCCTCTTCGTCGGCGGCGGTACGCACCTCCCGGGCTCCCGCCGCCATGCAGGCGCTCCGGGCCGCCTCCGCCTCGGCCGCGAGCCCGGCCTCCACCCCGTCGAACTCCACCACCAGCGCCGCCGCCACGTCGGTGGGGAAGCCGGCGGCGAACACCGACGCCTCCACCGCCTGGATCGTCTCCCGGTCCACGATCTCCAGGGCTGCCGGCAGGAGTCCCATGCCGATGATCTCCGAGACCGCGCTCCCCGCCTCCTCCAGCGAATCGAAGAGGGCCAGCAGGGTTCGCACCCCCTCGGGCACGGGCAGGAGCGCCACCTCGATCTCCACCGCCACCCCGAAGCATCCCTCCGATCCCACGAACAGCCCCGTGAGATCCAGCTCCGGTTCGTCGCCGACCCTCCGGGGTCGGGAGGCCGCTCCACCCCCCCGGGCCAGGCTCCCGAACTCCACGCGCTGGCCGTCGGGAAGGATCACCACCAGACCCGTCACGTAACGAGAGGTGACCCCGTACTTGAGGCAGTGGGGGCCGCCGGAGTTCTCCGCCACGTTCCCGCCCAGGGTGCAGGCGCTCTGGGAGGAGGGGTCCGGGGCGTAGTAGAGACCGTGAGGCGCCGCCGCCCGGGTCAGGTGGGCGTTGATGACGCCCGGCTCCACCCGGGCTCGGCGGTTGGCGCCGTCCACCTCCAGAATCCGGTTCATGCGGGGAGTGGCCACCACGACCCCGCCATTCACCGCCAGCCCCCCACCGCTGAGCCCGGTCCCGGCTCCCCGGGGCACGAAGGCGCGCCCCGCCCCATGCAGCATCCGGATGACCTCCTGCAACTCGGCCCCGTCGCCCGGGAGGATCACCGCCGACGGACGCTCGCGGTACTGGGTGAGCCCATCCGACTCGAAGACCAGGAGCCGGTCCGGGTCCGAGATCACGGCCCGGGGGCCCACCACCTGCCGAAGCTGGTCAAGGAACGAGGAGGTCGGAGGGGCTGCGGGCTGGGACACGGATCTGGATTGAGAGGTGGCGGATCAGGCGGGGTGCTGCGTAGCCGGGACCCGGAGGTTATCACCCTTCAGGAACCCGGGGCAAGCAGCCCTTCCCCACCCTCGGTGGGAGCTCCGGAAGAAGGAAACGGCGCCACCTCAAGATACTCCAGGATGGCCCGGACGCTCCACCGGGCGCCCTCCCGGAGTCCGGTGGGAAGCTCGTCTCCGTAGATCCGGTCCACAAGGGCCTCCAGCCCCTCCTTCGAGGCCGGCTCCCGACCGCCGACTCCGTGGTCCAGCGCCCCCTGCACCTGGCGGATCCGCTCCAGGCGGTGGCTGCGGAAGCGGTCCACGGCATCGTCGGGATCGGTGAGGTCCGGACCATGCGCCGGGATGATCCGCCGCAACTCCATCGCCTGGATCCGATCCAGTGACGCCAGATAGTCGGCCACGCAGCCCGGGTACTCGCCGACCCACGTGGTGCTGCCTCGACCCAGGAGGAGATCGCCAGCCAGGAGGATCCCGTGGGGCCGGAGGAGGAAGGCCAGGTGGTCCGGCGTGTGACCGGGGGTCGGCACCACTTCCACGGTGCCCCCGTCGGTGGCCACCCGCTGACCTGCGCTCAGGGGCTCGACTCCGCTACCCTCGGCCGCGGCCCGCACCTGAAACCCCGTGGCCCGGGCCAGGGCCGGAGCGCCGGCGGCATGGTCGGGGTGCCGGTGGGTCAGGAGAATCACCCCCCACTCGGCGCCCTCCACCTCCCGGAGGAGGGCCTCGCGGTGTGGGGCGTCGTCGGGACCCGGGTCCACCACGGCCACCCGCCGTCGGCCCACGATGACGCTCCGGGTCCCTCCCAACGCAAAGAGCCCCGCATTGTCGGCCTGGACAATGCGGGGCTCTCCGGGGGTCATGCTGCCTGCGTCCGGCCCCGCCCCTGTGAGGGGATCCGGGACCCGGCGCTCCTACCGACGCTCGGCGGCGATCTGCTCCGCCAGCTTGTCCGCCACCGCCTCGAGGGCGGATTCGTCTTTCTCGGTGAAGGCAGCGGGCTCTTCCGAGTCCAGGTCGATCTGACCAAAGATCTCGTCACCGGCCCGAATCAGGACCACCAGCTCGGACTGGACGTGGGGAGAGCAGGCCAGGTAGTTGTCCAGCTCGCTCACGTCAGGAACGTTCTGGTTCTCCTTCGTCTCCACCGCCGTGCCGCAGACTCCCTGGCCTACCGCGATCTTGGCATGCTCGGTCGGCTCGCCCACGTAGTTGTGGAGCCAGAGCTCGTCGCCCTCGTCGTTCAGGAGATAGACCCCCACCCAGTCGTAGCGGTCGTCAGCGACGGCGATCCTCTTCACGGCCTGCCGCAGGAGGGCGTCGGACAGGAAACCCCCGTCCCGCATCTCCTGCAGTTCCTTCACCAGCTCGGTGGCGTCTATCATGACCTCTTCGTATGCCTCCAACCATGGAGAGACGGCGGCAATTCGGAACCTCCGGCCCCCCGTTCATGTCTACTGCCGAGAACAGTTAGTCTAACCAAGCGTGTCACGGCGAGTCAACGCTTCGCCCGGGCCAGTCCGCTACTCCTGGACGAACGAGACGCCTCGCTCGAGCCCTCTGACGAAGGCGGCCAGGAGCCTTGCCGCCCGCTCCAGGTCGGCCACGCTCACCACCTCGCTGGGCGAGTGCATGTAGCGGTTGGGGATGGAGACGAGGCCGGTAGGCACGCCGGAGCGCACCAGGAAGATGGCATCGGCGTCGGTCCGGGTGGCCGAGGGCGACGCGTGGAGGGTGACCGGAATCTCCTCCTCCTCGGCAGTGACCATGAGACGCTCCATGACCAGTGGGTGGGTGGCCGAGCCCCGGGTCAGCACCGGTCCGCCACCCAGTTCGTGCTCTCCCACCTCCTTCTTGCTGGCATCGGGCACGTCGGTGGCGAAGGTGACATCCACCACCAGCGCAGCGTCCGGTTCCAGGGAGAAGGCCGAGCTCCGGGCCCCGCCGCCGAAGAAGCCGATCTCCTCCTGCGAGGTGGCCACCGCCACCACACCAGCCTGGGCCGGCGGGTCCTCGGCCAGGAGCCGGAGGGCCTCCAGGACCACGTAGGCCCCCACCCGGTTGTCGATGGCCCGGGAGGCGATCCGGTCCCCCGCCAGCTGCTGGAAACCGGAGGCCAGCACCCCCGCGTCACCCACCCGGACGCCCATCTCCCCCACCTCGTCCCGGGAGGAGGCGCCCAGGTCCACCCACAGGTCCCGGATCTCCGAGACCTTCTTCCGCTCATCGGGCTTCATGAGGTGGATGGGCTTCTTGCCGATGACCCCTGGAACGTCGCCGTCCCGGCCCAGGATCCGGACCCGCTGTCCCACCAGCACCTGGGAATCCCAGCCGCCGATCCCATCGAAGTAGAGGAAGCCGTTCTCGTCGATGTGGGTGATCTGCAGGCCGATCTCGTCCATGTGCCCGGCCAGCATCACCCGGGGCCGGCGGTCCTCACCCAGCACCGCAAAGGAGTTGCCATGCACATCGGCCCAGACCCGGTCCGCATACCGCTCCGCCTCTTCCCGCCATATCCTGGCGGGCCGGACCTCGAACCCCGAGGGGCCGGCCTCATCCAGCAACCGCTTCAGAAATTCGACTCGTTCGTCCATCTCGCATCTCCTGGACTCTGGTGAACCGGCCCTCGCCCGGCGGGCCTTGCAGTCTGATCGTGTCCCAGGCTCCGGGACCCCCGCGGGAGCCCGTCGTTCCACTCGAAGGCTGTTCAGTCCTGGACGATCTCCCCGGGTCGGGGTCCGGGACGGGGACCCTCGTCCTCGTCGTCGGTCTCGTCAGGCTCCACTTCGCCCCCGTGAGGCCAGGTCGGAGAGGCGCCCCCGGCGCCCCCCCACATACCACTTTGGCCCTGCATGCGTACGTGAAGGGTGCCCTCCTGGAGGCCCCGCTTCAGCCGAGCCACGATCCAGCGCTGAATCAGGCTTCGGGCTGGAGGGAGGAGGAGGGCGAACGCCAACACGTCGGTGAGGACCCCCGGCGTCATGAGGAAGGCTCCGGCCACCAGGAGACAGGCCCCGTCCAGAAGAGCCCGATGGGGCAACTGTCCCCGGGACAGCTCGGCCTGGATCCGGGCCATGGTCCGCACCCCCTCCTGGCGAACCAGGATGACGCCCAGCACCCCGGTGATGCCCACCAGCACCACCGTGGGCCACACCCCGATCCATTGGCCCACCTTGATCAGGAGGGCCAGCTCGATGAGGGGCACCAGAATGAAGAGACATCCCAGCCGTGGGAGCAAGGCAACGGGCCTGGTGGAGGTGGGACAGGTTGGCGAAGAGCGGGTCGGGCTCGGGGACCACGCCCTCCGCAGTCGGGTAGTCCGGGGCGTCCGGCAGCCGGACCGCACATCGGTCCCGGGGAGCGGTCATCACACAGGACGGGGTTGGCCCGATCCCTCCCTCCATGCACATTTGGAGAAGGTGCGGCGGACCGACGTCCGTCCAGGCCCCGGCACGACTCTAACATTCTCGTAGCTTTTCGCTCCGAAGCAAGGTGTACCCACAGCATGTCCACCAAAGAGACTTACTTCAGGAAGGGATTCGGCCTCAAGGCCGAAGTTCGGCCGGTCATCGAGGCGGAGTACCACTCCGAGCTGGTGAACCGGATCCGCGACCAGGGGTGCCAGCGCACCTACGGCGACATCACCGTGCGGCTGGCCGAGGAGTTCGGCTTCTGCTACGGGGTGGACCGGGCGGTGGACTACGCCTACGAGACCCGGACCAAGTTTCCGGAACGCCGGGTCTTCCTGGTGGGCGAGATCATCCACAACCCCCACGTGAACCAGCGGATGCAGGAGATGGGGATCCAGTTCATCTACCCCGACGAGCAGGGCGTCTTCGACTTCGACGAGGTCAGTTCCGACGATGTGGTGATCCTGCCGGCCTTCGGGGTCACCATCGAGGCCTTCAATGAGCTGAGCGAGAAGGGTTGCGTGCTGGTGGACACCACCTGCGGCTCGGTCCTCCTGGTCTGGAAGCGGGTGGAGGGCTACGCCCGGGACGGCTTCACCGCCATCATCCACGGCAAGTACACCCACGAGGAAAGCCGGGCCACCGCCTCGCAGGTCCGCAAGTACGAGGGCGGCAAATACCTCATCGTGCGCAACATGGAAGAGGCGGAGATGGTGTGCGACTACATCACCGGCGCTCCGGACCACCTCTCCCGAGAGGAGTTCCTGGATCACTTCGCCGAGAAATCGTCCGACGGATTCGACCCCGACGTGGACCTCCTCCGATTCGGGGTGGCCAATCAGACCACCATGCTGGCCAACGAATCCCTGGCCATCGGTGACCGCCTGGAGGAGGCACTCAAGGAAGCCAGGGGAGACGCGTACGTGGAGGAGAACTTCCGCTCCTTCGGCACCATCTGCTCCGCCACCCAGGAGCGCCAGGACGCCGTCAAGAAGATGATGGTCGATCCGCCGGATCTGATGATCGTCATCGGTGGGTACAACTCGTCCAACACGAACCACCTGGCCCACATGTGCCGCCAGTACACCCGGACCTTCCACATCGAGGATTCGGTCTGCATCGATCCGGAGACGGGTCGGATCCGGCACAAGCCGGAGCTGGCGGTCCACGCGCCCGAGGAAGTGGAGGAGGACTGGCTCCCCGAAGGCCCGTTCCAGCTGGGCCTCACCGCCGGAGCGTCCACGCCCAACAACAAGATCGGCGATGCGCTCCTCCGGGTCCTGAAGATCCGCGGGGTGGAGATCCCCGAGGGTCCGCGCCAGCCCCTGCCCATGGCGGGCACCTGAGGGGCGGGGGCCTGAGGGCAGAAGCCGCCTGAACAGCGAAGTCAGCCCGCGTCCAGCGCCTCCCGCTCGGCCATCCCCTTCCCCAGTCGCTTAAGCAGCCGCCGCAGCTCGGCCTGCTCCTCCGGGGCCAGGTGGCTCACCATCTCCCGGATGAAGCGGGCGTGGCCGGGGAAGACCCCGGCGATCATCTCCCGACCCTGGTCCGTGAGGTGGGCCTTCACCACCCTCCGGTCTTCCTCTGAGCGCTCCCGGTACACCAGCCCCTGGTCCTCCAGGCGGTCCATGACGTAGGTGATGTTGCCGCCGGTGACCAGGAGCTTGTCGGCCAGCTCTCCCAGCGAGAGGGGACCCAGGTGGTGAAGGGCTTCCATGACCCCGAACTGGGGTATGGTCAGCCCGTACTCCACCACCCGGACACCCACCACCCGGGAAAAGGTCAGGTAGGACCGGGCCAGGGCGATCCAGAGGCGGAGGGCCGAGTCCTCCTCCGGGCCCCAGTCCCTGGGTGCCCCCTGCCCGTCCACCGATCCGCCCTCCGTCAGCGACCGGTGAGAAGCGGGCCTCTTCAAATGTGGATGGGGCGCCCCAACGACGCCAGCGCCGCTTCGGCCACCGCCTCGGAGAGGGTGGGATGGGGGTGGATGGCCTTCTCCATCTCCTCGGCCGTGGTTTCGAGGTGACGCCCCACCACGAACTCACCGATGAGCTCGGTAGCATGGGGCCCGATGATGTGGGCCCCCAGGATCTCGGAGTACTTTTTGTCGCGGATCACCTTGATGAAGCCGTCGGCGTCACCGTGGGCCAACGCCCGCCCGTTGCCCACCCAGGGGAACTTGCCCACCTGAATGTCGTGTCCGGCTTCCTTCGCCTGCTCCTCGGTGAGCCCCACCGAGGCCACCTCCGGATGACAGTACGTGCAGTTGGGAATGTTGCCGTAGTCCACCGGTCCGTGGGCCTCGCCGGCGATCTTCTCGACGCAGGCGATGCCCTCGTGGGAGGCCTTGTGGGCCAGGAGGGCGCCGCCGGCGCAGTCCCCCACGGCGTACACCCCGTCCACATTGGTCCGCATCCACTCGTCCACCTGAATGAAGCCGCCCTCCTCGGTCAGCTCGACCCCGGCGTCCTCCAACCCGATGTCCTGGGTGTTGGGGACCCGACCCACGGCTGAGAGGACCCGGTCCACCGTCAGGGTCTGCTCCTCGCCGTCCTTGTCCTTGAAGGTGAGAGTCACCCCGTCGTCGCCCACCTCCGACTTCTCCAGACGGGCGCCGGTGTGGATGGTCATCCCCCGCTTCTTGTAGCTCTTCTCCATCTGGGCCGAGATGTCGTGGTCCTCCACCGGGAGCACCCGATCCAGGGCCTCGATGATGGTGACCTCGGAGCCGTAGGCCTCGAAGATGTCGGCAAACTCCATCCCGATGGCGCCGGCACCCACGATGGCCAGGGTGCCCGGGGCGTCGGTAGCGTGGAGGGCGTGGTCGGACGACCAGATGTGCTCCCCGTCGATCTCCAGAAACGGAAGGCTCCGGGGGCGCGAGCCGGTGGCGACGAGGATGTGGTCGGCCTGGTAGGTCTCTTCGCCATCATCCGACTCCACCGTCACCTTCCCCTTGCCGGCCAGACGGCCCCAACCCTGGATGTGGGTCACCTTGTTCTTTTTGAAGAGCATTCCCACACCGCGATTGAGCTGGGCGGCCACCTTCCGGCTCCGCTCCTGGGCCGGACCCAGGTCCACGCTCACCTCACCGGTGGAGATCCCGTGCTGGTCGGCCTTCTTCAGCTCGTTCACCAGCAGCGCCGATGTCAGGAGCGACTTGGTGGGGATGCACCCGATGTTCAGGCACACCCCGCCCAGCTTGTCCGCCTCCACGCACGCCACCTTCATCCCGAGCTGGGAGGCCCGAATGGCGGCCACATAGCCGCCTGGACCGCTCCCGATCATGATCAGGTCGAACTTCTTCCCGTCGTCAGCCACAGAGCCACCTCTCTAAAGTCGAGGGCTTCTCCTCCGCCGCTTCCGTCGCGCCACTGCACCACGCAGCGGCGCCGTCCGCGGGCCGGGAGAGCCCGTGATCCTCTCCTTGAATCGCCGGCACAAGTTAGAGCGGACGACGGGGGGTTGCCAACCCCGGCGGCCACCTCGGATCCGCCCGAGGAGACTCGCCACGGAGACCCTCGACACCCGGGACTCCGGTGGGGGCTTTGCAAGAGAACCGCCGACGCCCTATTCTGGGGCAGCTTTTTTCACCTTTGTCCGGAGCGTCGCATCATGTGGCTGGTCGTCCTCCTCCTGTTGGCCCTGGGCCTGGGCCTCTTCGTGATCCTGACCTACAACGCGTTGGTGAAGCTCCGTGAGCAGGTGGACGGAGCCTGGGCCGACATCGACGTGCAGCTCAAACGCCGCCACGACCTGATTCCCAACCTGGTGGAGGCGGTGAAGGGGTACGCCACCCATGAGCGAGAGACGCTGGAGGAGGTGATCCGGGCCCGGAACCAGGCGGTTTCGGCCCAGGGGCCCGAGGCTCAGGCCGAGGCCGAGACCCTCCTGGGAGGTGCGCTCAAATCCATGTTCGCCCTCTCGGAGGCCTACCCCGACCTGAAGGCGAATCAGAACTTCCTGAATCTCCAGGACAACCTCCGGGACACCGAGAACCAGATCGAGCGGTCCCGGCGCTACTACAACGCCATCGTCCGGGACTACAACACCAAGATCCGGCAGGTGCCCTCGAACATCGTGGCCAACGCCTTCCGCTTCGGTCCCCGGGCCTTCTTCGAGATCGACGAAGGAGAGCGAACCGCCCCGGCCGTGGACTTCGGCGCAGGAGACTGAAAGGCCGTTGAAGCCGGTCAGGTCAGCGCCACCAGGGGCTCCTCCAGGATCGCGGTGAGGGTCTGCAGGAAGCGGGACCCCTGGGCGCCGTCGATGACCCGGTGGTCACAGCTCATGGTGATCTTCATCCGGGTCTGGAGCTCCAGCTCGCCGTCCACCGCCACCGGGCGCTCCTCCATCCCGCCCACCGCCAGGATCCCCGCCTCCGGCGGGTTGATCACCGCGGTGAACTCCTCGATTCCGAACATCCCCAGGTTGGAGACGGAGAAGGTGGCGCCGGTGTACTCCTCGGGCTTCAACTGCTTGTCCCGGGCCCGACCGGCCATCTCCCGGACTTCCTGGGCGATGTGGGCCAGCCCCTTCCGGTGCGCGTCCCGGATCACCGGGGTGATGAGGCCGTCCTCGATGGCCACCGCCACCCCCAGGTGCACGCGGTTGAAGCGCCGCACGTGATCGCCGCCCCAGTGGGCGTTGCACTCCGGGTGCTTCTTCAGCGCCATGGCCGTGGCCTTCAGGATGATGTCGTTGAAGGAAATCTTGACCCCCTCCGACTCGAGCCGGGCGTTCACCTGGGCCCGGGCCTCCACCATCCGGGTCATGTCCACGTCCACCGTCAGGAAGAAGTGGGGGATCGGCCCGATGGACTGCACCAGGCGCTTGGCGATGGCCTTCCGCATCTGGGAGAGGGGGATGTCCTCGTAGTCCTCCTCGGCGTCGGGCTCGAAAGTGGGCACCTCCGGTGCCTCGGCCTCCGCCGGGACCCCTTCCTCCACCGCCTTCTCCACGTCTCGCTTCACAATCCGCCCGCCCGGGCCGCTCCCCTCCAGCGACGCGAGCTCCAGGCCCTCCTCCTGGGCCAGGCGGCGGGCCAGAGGCGAGGCCTTGATCCGCTCCCCGTCCTCGGCGGCCGCCGGCGCCTCGGCCTCCTTCTTCTTCGGAGCGGGCTCGGCCTCTTCGTCAGCCTCCGCCTCCTCGTCCTCCTCCGCCTCCTCGTCCTCCTCATCCTCGGCTTCGGCGACGTCCGCTTCCTCGTCTTCCGCACCCTCGTCGTCCGGCTCCGCCGCCTCCTCCTCGGCCCCGGACTCATCATCCGCTGCGTCGCCGCCCACCAGGTCGGAGATGTCCTCGTCCTCGTCCCCGATGACGGCGATGACATCGCCCACCGGGGCGGTTCCACCCTCCTCCACCAGGACCTTGCGGAGAATCCCCTCCCCTCGGGCCACCAGCTCCATAGTGGCTTTGTCGGTCTCGATCTCGGCCAGCACGTCGCCGTTGGAGACCTGGTCTCCCTCGGACTTGAGCCACTTCACGATCTGTCCCTCTTCCATGGTGGGGGAGAGGGCCTCCATGTGGACCTTGGTCGCCATTCGTCTTCGCCTCGTCGTCCCGGTCTGATGCGCCCCCGCCGGGCCGCGTGGGTGGCGGCCGTCGGGCTTGCCCGCCACGCCCGTTCGGGCGGATCCGGAGGGGAGACCCCGGTGGGCGGCGCGTGTAGTTTTCGATTCAGTCGCGGTAGAGCACCCGGTTGCAGGCCGCCACCACACGGTCTGCGTCGGGCTTGGCCAGCTTCTCCAGGTTCTTTGCGTAGGGCATGGGAACGTCGGCCTGGGTGACCCGGAGCACCGGTGCATCCAGGTAGTCGAAGGCCTCCTCCTGGATGGTGGTCACGATCTGCGAACCGATCCCCACGTACGGCCACCCTTCCTCCAGATAGACCGCCCGGTTCGTCTTCCGGACGGTGGCCAGGATCGCCTCAACGTCCAGGGGCCGGAGGGTGCGCAGGTCCAGGACCTCCACGTCCACATCTTCCTTCTCCAGCTTGCCGGCCACCTGCATGGCCAGGTTCACCATCTTGCCGTGTGTGATGATGGAGACGTCGGCGCCCTCCCGCTTCACCTCGGCCTTCCCCAGCGGGATCACGAAGTCGCCATCCTCCGGATCCGGCACCTCGCCCTTGAGGTTGTAGAGGAGCTCGCCCTCCATGAAGGCCACCGGGTCGTCGTCCCGGATGCTGGCCTTGAGCAGCCCCTTGGCGTCGGCCGGCGTCCCCGGGGTGACCAGCTTGATCCCCGGAGCGTGCACGTACCAGGTCTCACAGGCCTGGGAGTGCTGGGCCGAAAGCTGGAGCGCCGCTCCCGTGGGCCCGCGAAAGACCATGGGGAGCGAGATCTGTCCCCCGCTCATGTAGTACATCTTGGCAGCGGAGTTGATGACCTGGTCCAGCGCCAGGATCGAGAAGTTGAAGGTCATGAACTCCACGATGGGCCGCAGACCGGTCATGGCCGCTCCCACCCCCAGACCGGCAAAGCCCAGCTCGGAGATGGGCGTGTCCACCACCCGCTGAGGACCGAACTGGTCAAGGAGGCCCTTGGAGACCTTGTAGGCGCCGTCGTACTCGGCCACCTCCTCGCCCAGGAGGAAGACGGAATCGTCCCGCTCCATCTCTTCGGCCAGGGCCTGGTTCAGTGCTTCTCTGTATGTGATCTCTGGCATGGTAGCGTCAGTTTTCGGAGGTCAGTGGGTCCGTGCAGGCGGAGCTCAACGGTCCCGCCCGTCCAGAAAGAGCCGCCCGTGCTCGTTCAGTTCGGCGTAGACGTGGGTGTAGAGCTCCTCGTCGGAGGGGAAGGGCGAGTCCTCGGCGAACTCCACCGCCTCGTCCGCCACCTTCCGGACCTCCTCGTCAAGCGCCTCCAGCTCGTCCTGGCTCATGAGCTCCGCCTCGAAGAGACGTTCCCGGAGCACGGTGATGGGGTCCTCCTTCTCCTTCTTCTCTTCCACCTCGTCCTTGGAGCGATAGGTGCCGCTCACCGGATCCGACATGGAGTGGCCCTTGAAGCGGTAGGTGCGAGCCTCCACGTACTGGGGTCCCGCACCATCCCGAACCTCCTGGACCAGGTCCTCCACGAAGCTCCAGGTCTCGATGATGTCCTGGCCGTTCACGGTGTGGGTGGGCACGCCGTAGCCTTCTCCCCGCTCCACGATGGGCACGGCCGAGACCCGTTCGATGGCGGTCCCCATACCGTACTCGTTGTTCTCCACCACGTAGATCACCGGCAACTCCCAGACGGCCGACATGTTCATGGCCTCGTGGAAGGCGCCCTGGTTCACCGCTGCGTCGCCCAGGAAGCAGACGCAGACGTGGTCTTCCTCCCGGTACTTGATGGACCATCCCATCCCGGCAGCCAGCGGCACCTGCGCGCCCACGATCCCGTGTCCGCCCATGAAGCGCTGCTCGACGCCGAAGATGTGCATGGAGCCTCCCTTCCCTCGGGAGACCCCTCCGTCACGGCCGAAGAGCTCCGCCATGACCGGACCGGGTTCCAGCCCCTTCGCCAGAGCCTGGGTGTGGTCCCGGTAGGCGGTAATGACGTAGTCTTCGTCCCGCAGTGGTCCGATGAAGCCCAGGGCCACGGCCTCCTGCCCGATGTGGAGGTGGCAGAACCCTCCGATCTTGCCGATGGCGTAGGCCTCCTCGGCCTTCTCCTCGAAGCGCCGATAGAGGAGCATCTCACGCATGAAGTGGTGGAGTTGCTCCCGGTCGAAGCGTTCGAGCCCTTCGCCCGAACCCTCCTTCCCCTGGCCGTTGGCGTCGCCGTTGGCCTTCTCCTCGTCTTTGGCCTTCTTCTTGGTCTCTGTCTCGGGCATGGCGTCAACCGTCCTTCGATCCGTTGGATCCGGGGCGGCCCATCTCCAGCTGGACCAGGCCCGGGGTGGGCACCTCGGCGGGTGCCGGAATGTCGGCCTCCATCACTTCCTGAATCGCTCCTGCTCCGCCGGCCTCCACTTCGCGGGCCTGCTCCTTGGCATGGTACGAAGAGCGGACCAGGGGACCCGACTCCACGTGCCGGAAACCGTACTCGCCTTCGCCCACCTCCTTCCACATCCGGAATTCATCGGGGGTGACCCAACGGGCCACCGGAATGTGGTCACCGGAGGGCCGCAGGTACTGCCCCAGGGTCAGGATGTCCACCGCCGCCTCCCGGAGGTCCGCCATGGCCTGCCGGACCTCGGGCTCGGTCTCACCCATCCCCATGATGATGGAGGTCTTGGTGAGGATCGAGTCGTCGATCCGCTTGGCCGCTCCCAGAAAGGAGATGGAACGCCAGTAGCGCCCGCCGGGACGGACGTCGGGATGGAGTCGCTCCACCGTCTCCAGGTTGTGGCCCAGGATCTCCGGCCTGGCGTCCATGACCACCTTCAGGGCGTCTTCATCGCCCTTGAAGTCGGGGATCAGCACCTCGACGGAGCATCCCGGGACCCGCTTGCGTATCTGGCGGATGGTTTCGGCGTAGATCCCGGCGCCTCCGTCCGGCAGTTCGTCCCGGTTCACCGAGGTGATGACGGCGTGCTCCAGCGCCATGGCCTGCACGGTCTCGGCCACGCGACGGGGTTCGTCCTCGTCCAACTCGGTGGGCATCCCGTGGGCGACCGCGCAGTACTTGCAGGCCCGGGTGCAGACGTCGCCCAGGATCATGAAGGTGGCGGTGCCCGCCTCCCAGCACTCTCCGATGTTGGGGCAGCCGGCCTCCTCGCAGACCGTGTGGAGCGACTGGCTCCGCATGAGCTCCTTGAGATGCCGGTAGTTGCTGCCTCCAGGTGAGCGGACCTTGAGCCAGCGGGGCTTCCGCTCGGCCATGTCCACGGTCTCGATCCCTTCGTGGGCTCGAATGCGGGCGGTCCCCTTGGGCTTTACGACCCCGGTGTCCTTCTCTCCGGGGTGGTAGCCGCCCGGTGCCCGGTCCTCCTTCTCCTTGGCCCCGGGGCCGGGTGTAGTTGCCGTGTTCGCCACGATATCGTTGCCTCCCGGACCGATCCCGTGCTGGGACCGGGCCGATATGAACCACCTGGGAGTCGAGTCGTCGCAGAGAAGGGGAGGCCCGAAAAAAAAAGCCCCTCGCACGTGGCGGGGAGCGCAGTGGCGGCGCTCCACCCTCCGGTTTCGACTCCGGCGGCCGGTGAGCAGATTTTGGAGTGATGATAGCACCCCGCAAGGTGGGTGGGCAACAGTCCTTCCGGGCCTGGCACCCCCCTCCTGCGCATGCAAGCCGGGGGGGAAGCGGCCTGATCGGGACCGTTCAGGCCGGGTCCGGCGCGGGCTCGGAGTACTTGAGGAGGTGGCGAACCACCTCCCGGGGGTCATCGGTGACGTACATGAGGTCCAGGTCGCCGGGAGAGACGTTTCCTCGGTCCTCCATTACCCCTGTCAGCCACTCCATGAGCCCGGACCAGTACTCCGAACCGAAGAGAACCACCGGAAAGTCCCTGATCTTCCCGGTCTGGATCAGAGTCAGCGACTCGAAGAGCTCGTCCATGGTCCCGAAGCCTCCAGGAAAGATGACGAACCCCTGGGCGTACTTCACGAACATGGTCTTGCGGACGAAGAAGTACCGGAAGTTGACCCCTCGGTCCACGAAGGGGTTCATGCCCTGCTCGAAGGGGAGCTCGATATTGCAGCCCACCGATCTGGCCCCGGCGTCCTGGGCGCCCCGGTTCGCGGCCTCCATCATGCCCGGCCCGCCGCCGGTGATGATGCTGAAGCCGGCTTCGCCCACCAGCCGGGCCGTCTCCCGACACGCCTCGTACATGGGATCGGTGGGCAACGTCCGGGCCGAGCCGAAGATGGAGACGGACGGTCCCAGGCGAGAGAGCGACTCGAAGCCTTCCACGAACTCTCCCATGATGCGAAAGACGCGCCACGCATCGGAGCCCATGGCCGGAGGGACGGGCTCGGGACGGAACTCCGAGCGGAGGAACCGGTCGTCTTCCGTCTCCCCCATGGGGTCATCCCGCATCGTCTCCTGGTCTTCGGCGCCGGGGGACGGGTTCGCCGGGTTGTCGGAACGGCTCATGCCCACCCCCCTGCTTGCATCGGTCTGCTCTGCCGCATACTGCCTCTCCGCTCAAATTGTCGGGGTCGGGACGGGCTGTCGGGGACTACAACCCGCTGGGGTAGTCCAGGAAGGCCCAGGGAAGATCGAACTCTCGCTGCACCCGGCGAGCCAGGGCCTTGACCCCCCAGGTCTCGGTCCGGTAGTGCCCGCCCAGGACGACGTTCAGGCCCAGCTCCATCGCATCCACGTAGGCGTGGTGATTCGTCTCTCCGGTGATGAGGGTGTCCAGCCCGGCGTCGACGGCATCGGTCAGAAAGGAACCCCCTCCGCCCGTGACGATCCCCACCCGTCGCACCTCTTCGGGTCCCCCGGCAAGGAGCTGCACCGGCCCACCCAGCACATCTTCAGCTCGGGCCACGAGGCGCTGGCGCGGCTCGTCCACCACGGCCTGAAACCCGATGGCCCGGCCCTCGTAGATTCCGAAGCGGTCCACCGGCTGGAGCCCCAGGGCCCGGGCCAGCTCGGCGCAATTTCCCACTTCCGGATGCGCGTCCAGCGGAAGGTGTGCCGCATACAGGCCCACGCCGTGCTTGATGAGGGGAGCCAATCGGCGATACATGCGGCCGGTGACGGGAGCACCGCCTCCCCAGAAGAGACCGTGGTGGACCACCAGGAGATCGGCCCCGGCAGACACGGCGCCCTGGATCGAGTACTCGGCGGCGTCCACGGCGACGGCCAGCTTCCGGACAGGCCCGGGCGCATGAACCTGGAGCCCATTCATGGCTCCTCGGTAGTCGGGGAAATCCGACACCTCCAGGAGCTCATCAAAGAAACCGATCAATAATTCCAGTTCTATTTGTGGACTCGTCTTTTCGGGACCGGGTTCCGTTGACGGGGGATTGGGCTGATCTGATGGGGGAAGAGGGTCGGTCGACATGATCGCAATACGCGTGTTGGGGGCCGAGCGGCGCGGAGCCACGGCCCTTCGTGGTCAATGCGGGTCGGAAACGTTGATAACCCCGGCTCCAGGTGTGGGGAACTCCGTGGAAAACCGCCCACGCAACCCCACAACTGCTTGGTGCGCCGCGCGTTGCCATGTTATCCACATACGTGGAGAACCCCTGGCCGTCTTCAGACCCCGGCGGCGGCGCCTGCCGGTGTATCCTCCTCCTGGACCGGCTCTTCCGGCCCGCGGTCCGGGTCTTCAGCGGCATCCCCCTCGCGGCCCCGGGCCGGGTCCCACCGGGACGCCTCGTCCAGTTCCATATCGTCGTCCATCCGGACCCGACCGTTCACCACCGCACCTTCCTCCAGTTTCATCCGCCGGGTCAGAACCTCGCCGTCGATCCGGGCGGTGGCCTGAACCTCCAGGCGGGAGGCTGCCACGACCGTTCCTGTGACGGTTCCGGAGATCACGGCATCCTGGGTGGTGACGTCTCCGTCCACCACGCCACCCTTGCCCACCACGACGGCCTTGTCTGCCCGCACCCTGCCCACGACCCGGCCCTCCACTCGTATCGTGCCCTCCGAGGCCATGTCTCCAGTGACCTGCATACCGGGTCCGATGATGGAGATGACGGCTCCGGGCTGGGGCTCGGTGGGCTCCCGCTTCCTGGCCTTGATCATGGGAGTCTCCTCAGGTGCGCTGCAAAAGGGATGGGGGATGCGGTTCCGTCACGATGGTAGCGTGGATCAGGGCTGCGGCACCAGGGTCAACGGGTCGACCGGTCGGCCGTCCAGGAGGATCTCGAAGTGCAGATGGGGTGCCGTGGAGCGCCCGGTAGACCCGGTCAGACCGATGACTTCGCCCCGTCTGACCCGGTCGCCCGGTGACACCCTCAGGCTCGAGGCGTGGGCGTATAGCGTCCGGTACCCCTCCCCGTGCTCCACGATGATGTGCAGTCCGTAGATGGGGTCGTCAGCGGCCTCCACCACCACACCCGAACCGGAGGCGCGAATGTAGGAGCCCGCGGCGACCGCCACGTCGATCCCTGGATGGGTCCCGTCTCCGCCCTCGACCAGGGGCTGGGTCAAGAAGCCGCGCTCGGTGAGGGGCCACACGGTGGGACGCTCGCCCTCGGCCTCGGAAGGGCCCGCGGCGGCACCGCCCGCCGGCGCAGGCACGCTCCCGGGGCCTGCAGGAGGAAGGGTCTCGGGCGCAAAGAGAGCCCGGATGCGCTCGTATGCGGCCTCGGTCTCGGCCAGCGCCTCCGCCAGCTCCGAGATCCGCTCCCGCTCGGCCCGGAGCTCGGCCACCTCGACCTCCAGCTGGACCGCCCGCCAGTTCCGGGCCACCAGGTACCCCCAGCTGGCCAGGATGGCACCTCCCATCAGAAGCATGGCTACAGCCAGTACGGCCAGCGTCCGCAGGTGCCGCTCGGGGATCCGGAACGTTCGGGTCTCGCCGTCGCCGGGTGGTACGACGATGATGTCCAGACTGCGGTCGTCTTCCATTTCGATCAGGCCTGCGAACGCCTGTCCGCCCAGGGGTTCAAGGGGTCATGCCCCGGCTCACCCCACGACGGACGAGGGGTCCTCTCCGGTGATGAGCTCGTAGATGCGGGCAAAGTCCTCCTGAGAACGGAAGGGGATCTGGATCCGCCCCGAGCCGTCCGATCCGGCCTTCAGGCTCACCCGGGTGCCGAGCCAGCCCTCGAGGGCCTGTTCCAGGGCCTCGACGGCAGGATCGCGCCGCCCGCTGCCGGAGGCGCGGGGCAACGGGTCCATCCCACCGGAGTTTTCGTCCTGCGAGGGGCTCTCCTTTCTGGTCCTGGCTTCCACCTCCCGGACCGACCAGCCCTCCGCTGCCGCTTTCCGGGCGAGCTGGGTGATGCGTCCGGGGTGCTCAAGCGAAAGGAGGGCCCGGGCATGACCCATGGAGAGTGCCCCTTCCTCCAACAGACGCCGCACCGAGGGCGGAAGCTTCAGGAGACGCAGCAGGTTGGCCACGGTTGACCGGTTCTTCCCGACCATCTCGGCGACCTCACCTTGCGTGAGGTCGAATTGCTCCACCAGGGTCCGGTAGCCTTCCGCTTCCTCCAGCGGCCCCAGCTCCTCCCGCTGGATATTCTCCACCAGTGCCAGCACCAGGAGGGCCTGGTCGTCCACGTCCCGGACCACGGCCGGGACCCGTGCCCAGCCCAGGCGGGTGATGGCGCGAAAGCGGCGTTCTCCGGCTACGAGCTGGTACTGGGAGGAGGCCTCCGGGTCTGGGCGGACGACAAGGGGCTGCAGAAGCCCGTTCTCCCGGATGCTCTCAGCGAGTTCAGCCAGCTCCTCCTCCTGAAACTCCCGCCGGGGCTGATACGGGTTGGCGACGATGGCCGTTCGTCTGAGTGACTGCAGGCCCGGATCGTCACGGCCGGGCCGGAGCGCCTCGTCTCCCAGAAGCGCGCTGAGCCCCTTCCCGAGGCGACCGGGTCGTGGCTTGCTCATGGGGCGCGTCCCTCCCCGACCTCGGCGTTGCTTTCCGGGTCCTGGTGGGCTGCCTGGGTGGCCTTGGGTTTCGGTGTGTCTTCGGTCTCACTGAGCCGCTCCATCAGCTCCCGGGCCAGGGCCAGGTAGCCTTGCGCCCCCGCCGAGGTGACGTCGTACGTCACGATGGGCTGACCAAAGGACGGAGCTTCGGCGAGCCGAACATTCCGGGGAATCGCCGTCTCGAAGACCCGACTGCCGAAGTACTCCCGGGCTTCTTCGGCCACCTGCTTGGACAGGTTCAGGCGCCGGTCGTACATCGTCAGGAGCACCCCTTCGATCTCCAGGCCGGGATTCAGGTTACGCTGCACCAGCCTGACGGTGTTCAGGAGCTGGCTCAACCCCTCCAGAGCATAGAACTCGCACTGGATGGGAATGAGGACCGAGTCGGCGGCGGTCAGGGTGTTGAGGGTGAGAAGCCCCAGGGAGGGTGGGCAATCCACCAGGATGATGTCGTAGTCCTTCCGGATGGGATCTACGGCACTCTTCAGCACCTGCTCCCGGCCGGGTCGGTCCACCAGCTCGATCTCGGCTCCCACCAGATCGCGATTCGAAGGGACCAGGTCCAGGAAGGGAAAATGAACCTCCCTGCGGAGACAATCCTCCAGCGGCCGTTGGTTCACCAGGGCATCATAGATGGTGAGAAGCTCCTCGGTCTTCTCGATGCCCATTCCCGAAGTGGCGTTCCCCTGCGGATCGATGTCAATGATGAGGGTGCGCAGCTCGGCAACGGCCAGCGAAGCGCCGAGGTTGATGGCGGTGGTGGTCTTCCCCACCCCGCCTTTCTGGTTGGCGATAGCGATTACCCGGGCCATCCGGTGCATGTGCAGAGGTGAGAGGGGGTGGTGCGGAGCGCCCGGAATATAGAGAACTCGCCTCTCATGGCAAACCGTCTCGGCGAGGAAGCATGTTCCACGTGGAACACCTGGGGATCGGCCCCCCCCAACTCATCGCTCTGCCATGCGGTATCTCACGATTCGGCACGTTGCAGCCGGCCAACTCGCTCCCTGCTGCCCCCTGCCGGCACCGGCGGCGCAGTGGCGGCGGGACGGTGCCCCGGGGTTTCGCTTCGACGCGTCTCCGGGCCAAGGTTGGAGCTCCGCCGGGGACGGGTCACGGACGTCCAGGAGGGGATTCACGACCCGCCCGGGCCGACCTCACGGCCCCGCAGATGCCATGGTGGGCCCACAGCGGGCCAGGAGTGACGATCTCCGGTGTCCCGATCGTCCCCGGCGCCCGACCCGTTCCCCCCGACCCGTTCCCCTGGGTAGCGCTCGCAGGTCCGGCGGCGATACGGGGTCCCCCGAAGGGCGTGGGCAGCCGAAACGGGCGCCTGGCGAGGGCCGGACCGGAGGCATGCCATGGAACGCCGGCCCTCCACCCGGTCCATCCAGGCCGCCGAACCAGTCTCGGTGCATGCCGGCCCTTTGCGCCGGAGGCTCCGGCACCCCGAGCCCCGAGCCACCCGGGGCTCTCCCGTCGAACAGCAACGATCACAGGCAGAGGGGGACGGGTGTTCGAGAGTGTTCCACGTGGAACACCTGTCCTCCTCAGTCGCTTCCGTCCCCGTTGCGTCTGAAGAGTCGGGCGGCGGCCCTCCGGAACGCCTGCAGGTCTTCCAGGAAGAGGACGCCGCCTCGACTCAGCTCTTCCTGGTGAACCGCCGCTGCCGGTCCACCCACCAGAATCCTGACCCCTTCGGGCAGTTCCTGCCGGAGTGCCAGCAATTCCCTTCGCACCTCCTCGGCTCCCGGAGCGTGCAGGGCCGAGAGGGCCACCGCGCCGGCACCCTTTCGACGTGCCGCCGCTGCCAACTCCGTCGCCGGGAGGTCCGGGCCCAGCGGTACCGCCCGCCACCCTTCCCCTGCGGCGATCACCGCCGCCAGCAGGGCCCCGAACTCATGGTGCTGTCCTGCCGGCGTACCCACGATGAGCACCGGTGCACCCTCCACAGGAGGGTTCAAGACCTCCAGAAGCCAATCCAGGAAGCGTCGGAGCACCGCGGAGGCCGCGTGCTCGGAGGCTGGGCCCACCTCGCCCCGCTCCCACAGGAGGCCGATCCGGTTCAGCAGGGGCACCACCAGCCCGTCGATGAGCTCCACCGGTGTCAGCGCCATGGCAGCCCGATTCAGCACACGCTCCAGCTCTTCGGTCTCCATGGCGTGAACCGCCTCCAGGCCCCGCTCCAGGAAGTCCTCGAGCTCTTCCTCACCCAGGGGCCTGCGCCTCCGCGCCCTGCGCGGGGACCCGGCTGCCGGCCCGTCTTCCTCCGGCATATCGACCCAGCCGTCTGGAGTCACCGCTGCGCCCGACGGCTCTGCGTTGGCCTGCTCCCGGAGAAGCAGTCGCCGAAGCTCGGACTCATCCAATCCGGCCACCTGGCCGATGGCGTGTCCCTGGTCCACCAACTCCCGCAGAAGGGAAAGCTTCCGGATGTCCGCCTCCGAGTAGAGGCGCTGCCCGCCCTCCGATCGTCCGGGGTCCACCGCGCCGTAACGCCGTTCCCAGGCACGCAGAAGGGAAGCGTTGAGGCCGGTTCGTCGAACGACGACCCGCATGGGGTATTGGGCTGTGGTAAGTGGGTCTCGGTTTGTCATGGCGCGTAAACTCTAGTCGGTCTGCACCCCTCCGTCAATCTTTCGTACAACTTCTCACCCTGCACACTTGACACGCCCTAGACACTCTCTATACATTCCCTGCACATCCTCCAGCACCGAGGGAGAATTCTCTCCATCATCATGCTGCCGGGTTCAACATCATCCAACAGGAAATCACATGAACGTCCTTCAGAAGCTCGCCCCCATCACCCTCCTCCTGACCCTGTTCGTGGCTGCACCGGTGAGCGCCCAGTACAACAGCCCGTCCGAGCCGGACATCGTGGAGACCGCGGCCCAGGTCGGGACCTTTGAAACCCTTCTGGCCGCCCTGGACGCGGCAGGCCTGACCGAAGCCTTGAAGGGCGATGGTCCCTTCACGGTCTTCGCCCCCACGGACGAAGCCTTCGACGCGCTCCCCGAAGGCACGGTTGAAGCCCTCTTGCAGGACCCGGATGCGCTGGCCCAGATCCTCACCTACCACGTGGTGGCCGGCACCTACATGGCTTCGGACGTAGCAGGAATGGAGCACGCGGAAACCCTGCAGGGCGGTCACCTCAGCATCTCGGCCTCCGACTACGGAGTGCGGATCAACGACGCCTCGGTGATCACCGCTGACGTGGAAGCCTCCAACGGCGTGATCCATGTCATCGATGCAGTCCTCATCCCCGCCAACTGACCTCCGAGCCCTGCCATCATGTCTCTGGAGCCCCGTTTTCCCCATGTCCCCCGCCCGGACCCATCGGGCCCGCGGCGGGGGCTGGTGCTCGAGGGAGGGCCAGGTGCGTTTATCCGGCCCTCCCCCCCGGTCGACGATGTGACGGGGTTGGCCCTGGATCCCGCCCGTGGAGGGCGGTTCCAAAGGCTCGAGAAAGTGCAGATCCGCTTCCGGGAGCTCAGGAACGGATTCGGTGAGCCGGTGTCCCTGGCTCAGATCTCGTGTCTCCCCCGGGAATCGGACCGAGCGTCCTCCGGCCCGGTCCCGACCCTGGTCTTTTGCAACTGATGGAGCGAGGCTGCGAATAGACACGGCCGAGCAGAAGTGGAGGAAGGACACCGGACGAAGCAGCCCGGGGTCCGGGAAGGGGCGAGAGACAGCGCGTCAGGGGAGTCGTACACACGGCGACGTCGCACTCGAACCCCGACCCGGTCCCGGGTCTTCTTGCTCCTAGCCCACCACCGTTGTCGCCTCGTCCCGGCCTTCAGACGCCCTCTGCTTGCGCCACCGCCGCACCTCCAGGATCAGGTTCTGCAGGTCGGCCGGCGATACCCCGGGAATGCGACCCGCCTGCGCCAGATTGGCCGGCCGTACCCGGAGCAGCTTCTCCCGGCTCTCGTAGGAGATGGTCTCGAAGGCCATGTACGGGAGCTCCTCTGACAGCTTGAACCCCGCCTTCTCCCGGAGGCGTTCGGCCCGCTCCCGCTCTCGCTGCACGTATCCTTCGTACTTGATCTCCACCTCCACGGCCGCCGCCGTGTCTCCCTCCGGGTCGAAGGGCGTCTGCCCTTCTGCGAAGAGCTCCGCCACCGACACCTCCGGGCGCCTCAGGAGCTCCACCCACCGCACCGGCTCGGCCAGCCCGGAGGAATCCATCCTCTCGAGACGAGGGTTCACTTCCTCGGGACGAGCCAGCTCCTGGCGCAGCCACCCCAGCACCCGCCTCCGCCGCTTCAGCCGTTGGTGGAGGGCCTCTCGATGCTCAGGGGTCAGAAGGCCGATTTCCTCGGCCAGCGGCCCCAGTCTCTCGTGGGCATTGTCCTGCCGGAGCAGGAGCCGGAACTCGGCCCGGGAGGTGAAGAGCCGATACGGTTCGTCCACCCCCCGGGTCACCAGGTCGTCCACCAGGACCCCCAGATAGGCCTGATCACGCTCCAGGATGAACGGCTCCCGCCCCAGCGCCTTGAGGCCCGCGTTGGTCCCGGCCACGATGCCCTGCCCCGCAGCCTCCTCGTAGCCTGTGGTGCCATTGATCTGACCGGCAAAGAAGAGACCCGGGATGGCCCGCACCTCCAGCGTGTGCCGGAGCTGGTGCGGTGGGAAGTAGTCGTACTCGATGGCATAGCCCATCCGGGTGATCCGGGCCTCCTCCAGCCCGGGCACGGTCCGCAGGAAGGCCTCCTGCACCTCCAGGGGCAGGGAGGTGGACAAGCCATTCACGTACAGCTCCCGGGTGTGCAACCCCTCCGGCTCCAGAAACACCTGGTGCCGCGGGTTGTCGGGAAAGCGCACGATCTTGTCTTCGATGGACGGACAGTATCGGGGGCCTCGACCCGAAAGCGCTCCACCGTAGAGGGCGCTTCGCTCCAGGTTGTCCTGGATCAGATCCCGGAGCTCCTGTCCGGTCCAGGTGATCCAGCACACGGTCTGCTCCGGCAGCTCCTCCCGCACGTAGCCGGAAAAGCGGAAATCCTCCGGGTGGCTCTCCTGCACCTCCACCCGGGAGAAGTCCACCGTGCGACCATCCACTCTGGGCGGCGTGCCCGTCTTGAAGCGGGCCAGCTCCAGGCCCTCCGCCTCGAGCGCCTCGGCCAGCTCCAGCGACGGGGCTTCACCGGCTCGCCCCGCGTCGACTCCAGCCTCTCCCCCCACGTGGATCTTCCCCCGGAGGAAGGTCCCTGCCGTCACCACCACCACCTTTCCCTCCACCACCTGTCCCCCACGGGTGACCACCCCCCGGGGCCGTCCACCCTCCATGATCAGGCCGCTGACCATCTCCTGCATCAGCACCAGATCGGGCAGCTCATCGAGCACCCGGCGGACCGCCCTGGGATACAGGCCCCGGTCGCACTGGGCCCGGGGACCCCAGACCGCCGGCCCCTTGGAGCGGTTCAGCATGCGAAAATGGATCCTCGAGGCATCGGTGGCCCGTCCCATGACGCCGCCCAGGGCGTCGACCTCCCGGGCCACCACCCCTTTGGCCACTCCGCCAATGGCCGGATTGCAGCTCATCTGGCCGATCCGGTCCAGGTCCGGGGTAATGAGGAGCGTGCGGGCACACAGCCGCGCCGCCGCCGCCGCCGCTTCGGTGCCGGCATGACCGCCCCCGATGACGATGACGTCGTAGCGCTCCCCTCTGGCGTCAGCCCTCCCGCCGGCACCCCTCGTAGCGTCCTCCTTCATGACCTGCTCTCTCCCGGGCATCACGCCCCGCTTCGGAGTCCGGCCGGCTCCGGGGGCATCAGCCACCCGACCGCCCGGCATCCAGCTCCACTCCACTCAGAATCGAATCTCGAACCCCCGGTCCGGCAGGGCCTGGGCCTCATCCTCCCGCTTGACCTCCCGGACTCGGGCAGCCCGGGGCCCCTCCTCCAGGGCCTCGGCGAAGCGTGCAAGAGCCTCTTCCCGACCCGCGGCGTGCACCTCCACGCGGCCGTCGGGTCGGTTCCTGACCCACCCGCGCAGTCCTTCTCTTTCAGCCCAGCGTCGGGTCCAGGCTCGAAAGCCCACACCCTGCACACGCCCGCCGAGCACCACCTTCATCGCGGATTCCGGCACCACAAACTCCTTGAAGTCTGACGGCACAACTGGCGAACTCCGGCTCGCCTCCCCAGCCAGTGGCCCAGAGGTCCCCCATCTCGCCTCATTTACCTATACAGAACCGGGCGAAGACCTGATCCAGGATCTCTTCCGGAGAGATGACGCCCAGAAGCTCCTCCAGGGCGGACTCGGCCGAGCGCAGGTGCGATACCGCCGCCTCGGCCGGCACCCCACCCTCCAACGCCCGCCCGAAGGCGGCCACCTCGTCCCGAGCCCGTTCCACCCCTTCTCGCTGCCGCCGTCGGGTGAGGACCGGGGCGTCGGTGCCCATCCGAACCAGGCCCCCAAACACGAGCTCACCCAGCAGACTCCGCAGCTCGTCCAGCCCCTCTCCACTCCGGGCTGACACCGTTGCCGCGCCGGCGATCCGTTCCCGCGCCTCGGCGGTCCCCTCGTGGCCACCCGCACCGACCCCCCGCCCCTTCCCTGCCCGATCGGAGCAACTCCGAACCAGCACCACCGGCACCCGCCCGGCCCACTCCGCCAGGAACGCCTCCTCCGGCGCACCCCAGGGCTGATCCACCGGAACGCAGAGGAGGATCACATCGGCTCCGGACAGGTACCGGCGAGCCACCTCGATCCCCATGCGCTCCACCTCGTCAGCCCCGTCCCGGAGCCCGGCGGTGTCCACCAGTCGGAAGGGAAAACCGCCCAGCTGCACCCGGGCCTCCAGGGCGTCGCGGGTCGTGCCGGGCGTCGGGGTCACGATGGCCCGCTGCTGGCCCAGAAGCGCGTTGTAGAGGGACGACTTCCCGGTGTTGGGGCGCCCGGCAAGGACCGCCAGGGCACCCTCTCTCAGGAGCTCGCCCTCCGGGGCCGTAGCCAGCAGGCGCCCCAGCCGATCCTCCACCTCCTGGGCCCGGTCCACGATGGTCGAGGCCGGCACCGGGGGATCGTCCTCTTCGGGAAAATCGATGTGGTGCACCAGGAGGGCCTCCACCTCCAGGAGCGCCTCCCGAAGGCCCGCCAGGCGTCCCGAGAGGCCCCCGTCCATCTGGTGCACCGCGGCACGGTGGAGAGCCGGGCTTTCGGCGTCCACCATGTCCGCCACCGCCTCGGCCTGGACCAGGTCCAGCTTGCCGTTCAGGTAGGCCCGGCGGGTGAACTCTCCCGGCTCGGCCTGTCGAGCTCCCGCCTTCCGGCACGCCTCCTCCATGAGTGCCGTCACCAGAACGCCTCCGTGCACCGACAGCTCCGCCAGGTCCTCGCCCGTATACGAGGCCGGCCCGGCGAAGAAGGTGACGAGCCCTCGGTCCACGGCATCGCCATCGGTGGGATCCACCAGCTGAGTCAGGGTGGGACGCCGGTCCGGAGGCGGCACCTCCAGCTCCGGCGCCACCTTCTCCAGCACCTGCCGCGTGGCCGGCCCCGAAACCCGGAGGACCGCCAGCGCTCCCCGGCCCGGAGCCGTACTCCGCGCCACGATGGTGTCTACCTCCATCCCGTCCTCCGGAAGGTCCCCGGTCAGGCCTCCGCCTTGGCCTCCACCGCCGTGGGCGGCCCCTTCGCCTGCACCTTCCTCCGCTCATTGGCGATCCACCACGACTGGGGCAGGGTGGCCAGGTTGGCCGTCAGGTAGTAGAGGTTCAGCCCCGACGGCAGGTTCGAGAAGATCACCACCATGAAGATGGGCAGCAGCCACATCATCATCTTCATCTGCGGGTTGATCTCCTCCATGGTCCGGAAGGAGATCCACTGCATGAGGAACATTGAGATCCCCAGCAGGACGGGCAGGATGAAGAGCGGGTCCCGGGTGGCCAGGTCCGGAAGCCAGGCGAAGGGCACGCCCCGGAGCTCGATGGTGTTCTGGAAGACGAAGAAGAGGGCGATGAGCACCGGCCACGGCAGAAGCATGGGCCAACACCCGGCAAGGGGATTGAAACCGTGCTCCTTGTAGAGCTTCATCAGCTCCTTCTGCATCCGCTCCGGCTCGTCCTTGTACTTGGTCTGGATCTCCTTCAGGAGCGGCTGCACCGCCAGATTCCGGAGCTGCGCCCGCATGGCCTTGTGGTTCAGCGGAAACAGGAGGACCCGCATGGAGACGCCAAAGATGATGAGCACCCAGCCGTAGCCCACTCCCAGGTTCTCGTGGAGAAAGACCAGCACCCAGGTGATGACGCCTACGAAGGGTCGCAGGATGGGCCGGATGAAGCCCCATCCCACCGGGTTCACCTCCTGGAAGTCGTGGCCCAGGGCCGAGAGGATCTGGAAGTCCTGCGGGCCGGCAAAGAACCGGTAGTCGAAGGTGCCCCCCGAACCCAGCGACTGGGTCACCGCCACGTCGGCCGTGGCCCACTCCTCGAACTGGGCCGGGTCGGCCACGATGCCACCGAAGTACTCGGTCCCCCCGGGCTCCTGCGAGCCCAGGGCGGCCACCACGAAGTACCGGCTCTTCACCGCCGTCCAGTGGAAGGGCCCGTCCGCCGTGGTCCGGGTCTCCACGTCTTCCAGCGACCGGTTGTCCACCCCCTCCTGAAGGTGGTTCACCACGTACTCGAGCTCCCGGGCCTCGGCCGCCAGATCCACCTCGTTGAATGCGACGCCCCGTCCCAGATCGGTCAGGAGAAGAGCCCGGCTCATGCCGCTGACCTGCCCGTCGACCCGCACCACGTACGAGTCGGGGTCGAAGTGGTAGCGGACCCCGAAGGAGAAGGGCTCAGTGGGATGTTGATAGGTGAAGGTGAGCGTCTGCTCGCCCCCTCCCGCCTGCAGTTCGAGCCCCCCTTCCGGCTCCACCTGGAAGGTGGCCCGCCGCAGATCCACCGTGTCACCCTCCACCACCAGCCGGGTCCCCAGGATTCCCACCTCCGGGTCGGCCACCAGCTGCACCGGACCGGGCCGGGTAAATGAGCGGAAGCCCGGCAACTCCACCGAGGTGACCCTGGCGCCCCGATCCGAGAACTGGAAGCTGTAGAGGGGTCCTTCCACCGGAATGATCCGCTCCTCAGCAGTGGGTTCCGGCGCCAGGTCCTCCTCCGCCACCGCCAGTTCCGGATCGGCCGGATCGGCCGGCGGCTCCAGCTCCGGAAGCTCGGGATCGGCCGGAGGCTCCGCCGGGGGCACCGCTTCTTCCTCCGGATCCGGGTCCGGATCGGGCTCGGCCACCACCTCCTCGGGGGTGGGTGCCTCGTCCGGATCCTCCGGCGGGGGAGCCGGGGGAAAGAGGATGTTGGTCCCCACCAGGACCAGGATCATCAAGACGATGGCCAGAACCAGCCTGGCCTCGGTATTCATTCGCCCTTCCATGGACATCTACGCGTGGGCTTCCGGGGAATCAGGGGCCCCCTCGTCCGGAGGGGGGATGGTCAACTCCCGGGCAGGGATCCCGGGCACCGGGTCGTATCCCTTGCCGCCGAAGGGATGGCACCGGGCGAATCGCTTCAGGAACAACCACCCGCCTCGAAGGAGACCGTGCCCCTCGATGGCCTCCAGGGCATACGACGAGCAGGTGGGGGTGAACCGGCAGGAGGGCAGGGTGAAGGGCGAGATCCCCTTCTGGTAGAACCGGATCAATCCGAGGGCGAGGCGTCGGAACACAAGCGCTCCGTTAGGCGAATCAATTCGGTTCTGAGTTCGTGGAAGGCACGTTCGTACGCTCCGGGACGAGCCCGGACCAGCACGTCCAGGGGCCGGTCCGCCGTCCGGAGCCGAGGGAGCACTTCGAGACGGCCCAGCTCCCTGAGCCTTCGCCGGAGGAGATTCCGGTCTACCACACGACGGCGGTGCTTGGGCACGATGGTGCCGAAGCGGGGGCCGTCATCCGGAGCCGGTGTCACGAAGACATCCAGCTCGCCGGCCCGATACCTTCGAGCTTGTCGAAGGATCCGGCGAATTTCGGTGCCCCGGCGAATACGGGCACGCCGGGGCCAACGGTATCCCGATCCGACCGGTCCCGAAGGATCACCGGAGTCGGCCGGGGACACTCGAGGCCTACTTCCGCCCCGTCTTGACGGTGAGCCGGTGCCGGCCCTTCTTGCGCCGCCGGTTCAGGGTCTTGCGGCCCGCCTTGGTCGACATCCGGGCGCGGAAGCCGTGCTTGTTGCGCCGCTTGCGGTTACGTGGCTTGTATGTGGGTCCCATGATAATCCCGTCCTTACCGTTTGCTTGCGAACACCCCCGTTCAGGAGAACGAGGCTGGTCTGAGGGTTAGCAGGGTAAGATACCCAGCCGGGGCAAAGTGAGTCAACCTTCGGGTGGTCTGGGCTCGTTGCGCCAGTCCGTCCCCTCGATTGACTTTTCCACAATCGACTCGTACCGTTGGTGCCCCCTGTCGGATCCGCTCCTCGCCCAGCCCGATCACCCCAACTCAAGCCCGCCGGCCGCAGGAAGGAATGGAGCTCACCCCAACCGAGGTCTGGTCAAAAGTCCTGGCAGCCGCCAGGGACCGTATGCCGGAACAGAGCTTTCGCACCTGGCTGCAGGGAAGCGAGGCGGTGGGATTCAGCTCCGACGAGCTCCTGGTGGAAGCGCCCAGCGAGTTCCACGCCGAGTGGCTGGAGGACAAGTACGGAGACGATCTCTCCAACATCCTGAGCCGGATCCTGGACCGCCCCGCCAGCGTCTCCTTTCAGTCCCCCCCCTCGGGTTCAATCTCGTCGGTGCCTCAGGTGGAACTCTCGTCCGGCCCCAGCACCCCCGCCGGCGGATCCGACACCACGGGAGCCCCTGCCGAAAGCTCCCTGCCTGCCACCGGCACCCGAACCCCCATGTACGGTTCGGCGCTGAACGAGCGCTATACCTTCGACCGCTTCGTGGTGGGCAACAACAACCAGTTGGCTGCTGCCGCCTCGAGAGCGGTGTCCGAGAAGCCCGGCCGGACCTACAACCCCCTCTTTCTCTATGGCGGAGTAGGGTTGGGAAAGACCCACCTGATGCACGCGGTGGGCCACTCGATTCTGGGGCGGGATCCGAAGCGAAAGGTGGCGTACGTCACCACCGAGAGCTTCATGAACGACCTGGTCCGGGCCATCCAGCAGGGCACCACCCGGGAGTTTCGCCAACGCTACCGGAAGATCGATCTCCTCCTGGTGGACGATGTCCACTTCCTGGAACGGAAGGACAGCACGCAGGAGGAGTTCTTCCACACCTTCAACGCGCTCTACGACGCAAGCAAGCAGGTGGTGCTCACCTCGGACCGACCCCCCAAGGAACTGCCCGGAGTGGAGGACCGCCTGGTCTCCCGGTTCGAGTGGGGGCTGGTGGCGGACATCAAGCCGCCGGACTACGAGACCCGGGTGGCGATCCTGCAGAAGAAGGCAGCCGATGACGGCCTCAGCATGGACGAGGAGGTCATGGACTTCATTGCCCGGTCGTGTACGGCTTCGGTGCGGGAGCTGGAGGGGGCCGTGATCAAGCTGCTGGCCTACTCGTCGCTCCGGAAGGAGGAGGTCACCGTGGACCTGGCCCGAACCGCCCTCCAGGGGGTCCTCCGGGACCAGGACCCGTCGGGCCCCCAGCGGCTCAGCCCGGAGCTCATCCGGGATCGGGTGGCCGCCGAGTTCGGGGTCAAGTCCGAGGCGCTGGCCTCGAAGCGGCGAACACGCAAGCTCACCGTGCCTCGACAGGTGGCCATGTTCCTCATCCGGGAGCTCACCGACGAATCGCTGGTGCGCATTGGCGGCGCCTTTGGCGGACGCGACCACTCCACCGTGATCCATTCCATCCGCAAGGTGGAAGACGACATGGAAGCGGACGAGGCCTTCGCTCGCCGGGTCCGGTCCCTACAAGCCCAGCTCCAGGCGCCGTGAGCCGGCCTCGCTTCGGGGCCTGCGACCAGAATCGTGGGAAGGTGGTGGGAAATGGTGTGGAGAAGTCGTATCTTTTCCACACGGTCCGGCCCGCCGTGGACTCGGTGGAAAGCTTTCCGGGCTTTTCCCCCGACTTTCCACCTGGCGTCGAGGGACGGGGGAGTGGTCTGCCGCACCGGATTCCGATATCCTGATGCGCGGATCTTCCACAGATCCACATCCTCTACTGCTACTACTAGTTTGTAGTTCTATAGAGAGGTAGAAGAACAACTACCGGTGGAAAGCTGCCGACCAACCTGCATTCTGGAGCCGAGATGAACTTCACCATTACCCGCCAGAACCTCCACGAGGGGCTGAACGCCGTCTCGGCCAGCATCCCCTCGAAGACGACCCTTCCGGTCCTCTCGAACATCCTCTTCCACGCTACGGACGAGGGTGTCTTCATGAGCGGAACCGATCTGGACGTGGCCGTGCGCATCCAGGTGCCCGCCGAGGTACTGGAGGCCGGAACGATGACGGCTCCGGGCAAGAAGCTCCAGGAGATCACCCGGGAGCTTCCGGATGAACCGGTCCAGGTCGAAACTCGGGGTGATCAGATCGAGCTGCGCTGTGGTCGCTCCCACTTCAAGTTGAACGGGCTTCCGGCCGAGGACTTCCCGGCCCTGCCCAGCGTGTCGTTCGAAGGCGGGTGGGAAGCGGCCGGAGAGGATCTCCTCTCCCTCATCCGCCACACCTCCTTTGCAGTCTCCACCGAAGAGACCCGGCCCGTGCTGAACGGGGTCTTGTGGGAGCTCCGGGACGGGGAGATGCGCATGGTGGCCACCAACGGGCACCGGCTGGCCCGGATGCGGATCCCCGCAGGCCCCTCCATGGAGACCACCACGCAGCTCATCGTGCCTCCAGCGGCCCTTCAGCAGGTCCAGCGCCTCTTCAAGGGCGATGAGAGCATTCAGGTGGCCCGGGAGGGAAACCACCTGGGATTCCGCGCTGCGGGCACGGAGGTCTACAGCCGCCTCATCGACGGGACCTATCCCAACTACGAGCAGGTGATTCCCAAAGACAACGACCGGATCGCCATCGTGGATCGCAAGCCACTGGAATCGGCCATCCGAAGGGTCGCGGCGGTGGCATCGGACCAGACGCACCGTATTCGCATGGAGTTCACCCGGGACCAGGTCATCTTCAACGTCCTGACCCCGGACCTGGGTGAAGCCCACGACGAGCTCGAGGTGAGCTATGAGGCCGAGGACCTGCAGATCGGCTTCAACGCCAACTACCTGCTGGAGGTCCTCCGGTACATCGGCACCGACGAGGTCAAGATGAGCTTCAAGGCTCCGGAGCGGGCCGCCACCCTGGAACCGGTGCGCACGGACGGGGAGGAGGGAGCCGACGTGGACTACCTCTGTCTGGTCATGCCCCTTCGTCTGGTGGATTGACCTCCGCGGGAGCGCAGGTCGACGACGCCGGATTCAGAAAGAATCAAGGGCTCAGGTTCCGGTGACGTCCTGGGCGGCCGAGAGGAGCTCACTGGCGGTGAAGAGGCGAATGAGGGGAACCTCCGCTTCGGTCTCCAGGCGTTCGGCTCCCCCGCTCTCCCGATCCACCAACGTGAGTACAGCCAGGACCCGGGCACCCAGATGCTGGACCGCGTGGACGGCCCGGAGGGCCGAGCCTCCGCTGGTGAGGGTGTCTTCAACCACCACCGCACGGGCATCCTCGGGAAGGCCTCCTTCGATCTGCCGGGCGACGCCGTAGTCCTTGGGCTGCTTGCGAACGGAGAAGGCGTTGAGGGGCCGGCCGTCGAGCCAGCTCCGGTGGGCCAGGGCATAGGCGATGGGGTCGGCTCCCATGGTGAGTCCGCCCACCCATCCCGGATCCAGATCCCGGGATCGGAGGGCGGCCAGACCCACCGCGCCCACCAGTGCTTGACCCTCGGCGCTCATGGTGGTGCGCCGGGCATCGATGTAGTAGGACGAACGGGCCCCGCTCGCCAGGGTAAACTCTCCCATGACGAGGGACCGTTCGACGAGCAGCTCCAGGAGGCGGTTGCGTTGATCCATACCGAAGAACTTCCACCCATGGACGGTGGCGTCAAGGAGAAGGCCCGGGGCTGGTGGGCCTGGACGCTCCTCATTCCGCTGCTCGTGATCCTGGGTGGGTGTGAGTCGGATCCGGTGGATTCGCAGGATCGGGTGTTCGCCCAGGTGGGCCAGATCCAGGTCCAGGTCCAGTCCGCGGTGGCCGGGGGCACTGGCGGTCTCGAAGAGACCCTGGCCTGGCGCTCCGACGGTCCCTGGGTCCTGGCCGAGCGGATCAGCTACCAGGGCCA
>PWLA01000366.1 GCA_003559555.1 Gemmatimonadota bacterium
CTGAGCCGCATCGAGGATCTGGTCCAGTAGACGATCCGCCCGCGGACGCGAGTCGGATGCCTCGACGTAGCGGTGGAGTTCCTCCAGATCCTGCTCCGCGCCTCGAGTGAGAAGGATCTCGTGGGAGGCCACCTCAGCGGTCCCGCGCGCGGATGCGCTCCACCACCTCGGTCAGGGGACGCACCTTTCCTTCCTCCACCTCCCGCTGGCCCAGAGCCAGGACCTTGAGGAGCGCCAGCGTCTCCTGGGTTTCCTCGTATGAGGCCACGTCCTGGATGACCGCCTTTGCCTCGCCGTGCTGCGTGATGATCAGGGGCTCGCGCCGTTCCGACAGATCGCGCAGCACCTGCGCTGCCTTTGCCTTGAGATGGCTGATGGACTTTACCTGCGTTGAGTATCGCATGAGCCCTCCCCGAGATGGATGGACCTAAATTTAGTCCGGGTACGGTCCAGTGTCTACGGCACGTGGAAGTGTCCTTCTCGGCCCGCACCGGTTGGTGCTCGGCCGACCGGACGTCTTCTTGGCACTTTGAGTCGGAAGGGAGGTCTTCCAGGGACGGCCCGCGAGCGGCCTGACGTGCGAGGGTCCGATCGTCGGGGGGATTCAGTCCCCAAGGGCGGCGTCGGAAGGGACGCCACTGGAGCCGTCGGAGGGCTGAGCTCACCGTTCCCGCAGCATCTGCACCGCACGAACCTTCTGTAGGATCGGGAAGGTTCAGCCTTCGTCGCAGCGTCGCTCGAAACGCCAGACTCGGATCTGCAGGACGCCCATCTCCGATTCCCGAAGGGTGAAGTAATGGTCCTGATCCACGAACCCCCGGGGCATACCCTCCATCAGAACGGCCTCGGTCACAGTTCCGTCGTCGAGCATGTGGAAGAGGACCGTCCGGTGGGCCTGGTTCGACACCGCTGGGTGATAACGAAAGTACGAGCCAGACGCGTCCTCGAGGCCCAACTCTTCGGCGAGCTCACGGCGAAGCCGGTCCTGCTCCGCATCTGTGAGGGCTGTGAGCCGACCCAGGCCCCAGATTCCGGTTCCGTGGGAAGAGATCAACGCCATGGTCTGGCCATCGAAAGGGATCCCCGGTCCAACACTCGGGTCGACCAGAGCCTGGCGGATCGATTCCGAGTAGACGAATGGCTCCCCACCCTCAGCGGTCCACCTGGAGACCCAGACGTCGGATGCGGTCGGGTCCGGACCAAGAAAAACGGAATCCGACTGTGCCGCGAGACTGATCGGTTGCATTGAGCGGGTGGGCCCAATCCCTCTTTCTCCCTCGGGGATTGGACTGATCGGGCCGAGCTCGTACAAGACGCCTCCCTCCCGGTCCATCACGATGGCGCCCGCCACACTCTCACCCAGCATGGGCGCACCCCCTTCGTCCAACGGGGACCAGAATGCCGTTGAAAATGGTCGCCCCGACGGGGTATGGCCGTCGACCGCGAACTGCTCCGGCGACACGATGGTCCGCTCCGCCCCAGCTTCCCCGATGAGCACCGCTCGACCCCGGCCGTGGGTGACCCACAGCGAATCGAAGGGATCCAGAGCGACTCGGGCGGGAGCTTCCACCTCGCCCGGTCCCTGGCCTCTAGGAAGGTACACCCCCTGGTATGCACCCTCCGGCCCATACCGGAGGTTCTGCTCGCCTTCCAGGTCGGTGACGAGCCAACCGGTTCCGCCGGGTAGTGGCGCTACATCGACACGCACCGGCGCGGTGATCGAGGCCGCATCGGTCAAATCCCCCAACAACGCGACGGACCTCACGTAGATCGAGCACCCGGAAGCGCCGGCCGTCCTGGCGCCGTCGAGCAATACCACCGCGCCAGTGCCAAGCACGGTTTTGGTGGGCGCGCCCAAAATCAGGACAACAATTGTCGTTGGCAGAGCGGCCAGTAGCCCCGCCCACCGTATTCTCCGCTGGCGATACACAGTTTCCTGCCTCACAACTCGATCGGAGCGAAACCTTCAACTCCCAAGGCCCATGCCTGCACGGTTCGGCCCTCGCACGAGAGAAGTCTGAGTTCGCTCCCGTCTTCCGTTATCGACAGGAACCTTGTGCTTGAATCGAGGCGAGCGACGGCCGCGGAAAAGGTGGGGGAATCCTGGAGATCAAGTAGTTTGAATAGCATCTCCTGAACCTCGCCTGCTTTGGTTTCCTCGCAACCACCGTGTCGTGCGGTACAGGTGTTCGCCCTCCAGTTGTTGTGGCAATTGTCGTCGTGGCACGTACGAAGCATCGACCCGCTGGAGTCGAAGCGGTGCTCAGCGTCCATTTCGACCACGTCCATCTCGCTCTCGCATAAGAGGCAGTGGAATTGAGCAGAACCAGGCTGAGGTATCAGAAGGAACACGAGGCTCAGGATAACGACATAGCCGAAGCGTAATGACGGGAATTGCATGGACCAAGCTCCAGGGTGTCGAGCCAGGCGAACCGGAGCCGGTCGCTCCATACACGCCCGTAACTCATGATAATTTCCTTACACAAAGCATATCGGGGTGGGGGGGAGTTGTGTCAAACTCGTTGTTGTTTCTTTAACATCTGAGATCTTCTGTGGCTTATCGGTTCAGCCGCAACCCCGGCAGGTCGGGTTGAACCGCCCCGGAACCGCTAGAGATCCCAAAAGTCTGAGAGGAGGGAGTCAGAAACACGTCTCACCGGTGCTTCCCTGAGGTAAGGGAGCGGACAGTACGCATGGTGCCGGAGCACGAGAAGTTACTTCCTCGTCGGCCTCGATCCTTCCAGCGCGGAGGTGATCTCCGCTCCGACCCAGGGATCCTCCTCCACCGACGCCCTCCTCTCCAATGCGGAGCGGGCGGCGGCTGACGAGATCAGACCAAGAGCCCACGCGGCGTGTCCCCTGACAAGCGGCGCCGGGTCGGAGAGAGCCTCCACCAGCACGGTCACCGCCTCGGAGGGTGGCTCATCGCTCCCGGCGAGCCAGTTTCCGAGCGCGATGCACACGTTCCGGGCGAACCCAGCCCGCCCCGCCCGTCGGATCGCCGAGCCGCGCGAGAACGACTCCCAGCGCTCCTCGGAAAGCGCCATGCGGAGGAGCTCAACGAGGGACGGGGCGTCGGTGCCGGGGTGGACGGGGCGCCCGCCGGGGCCGTGGGACGTTTCAGCTGAACTGCCTTCCTTCGCCAACTTGCCCCCCGTCGTGCCACTTTCCGAACCCGGTCCCGCGGGACCGATCGCCTCCACTCCCACCGGCCGCTCTCCCGGCCCCCGGGCCGCGTAGCCGGGCTCGGCCGCCTCCTCCGCGAACTTCACGTTGAACGGGCAAACCTCCTGACAGATGTCGCACCCGTAGACCCGGTTCCCCATGAGGGGACGAAGCTCCCGGGGGATGGGGCCGCGGTTCTCAATGGTCAGGTAGGAGATGCAAAGGCGGGCGTCCATGACCGGTGCGCCGTCCTCGTTCCGGCCCAGGAGCGCTCCGGTGGGACAGGCATCGAGGCAGGCCCGGCAGCTCCCGCAGTGGTCCCGCTCGAACGGCTCGTCCACCTCGGCGTCCAGCTCCAGGAGCAGGGCTCCCAGAAAGAAGTACGAGCCCTTCCGCGGATGGATGAGCATGGTGTTGCGGCCGAACCAGCCCAGTCCGGCCTGCTGGCCCAGCTCCCGCTCCAGGACCGGACCGGTATCCACGAAGACCCGGCCCTCCACCTCCCGGTCCAGAGCCTCCTCCAGCTGCCGATGGACACGCCGGAGCCCTTTCTTCACTACCCGGTGGTAGTCCCGACCCCGGGCGTAGCGGGCGATGACGCCCCGGGCGGGATCTTCCGGCACCCCGGGCGGGTCGGGCTGGAAGTAGTCGTGGGCCACCACCAGGGCCGAACGCGCGCCGGGAAGGCTGCGGCGGGGGTCGTCACGGCGCTCCAGGGCATCAGGCCGTGCCAGGTAGTCCATCTCGCCGTGGAACTCCTCGTCGAGCCACCGACGCAGGTGCTCTCCGTGGTCCGACGGGCGGGGGCGCACCACGCCGGCCATCTCGAATCCTTCGGCGCGGGCCAGCTCGTGGAGCAGCTCCCGGGTGGCTGCAGCGTCCATGTCTGATGGTAATGGGGATCGGCCGAGACGGGGTACCCCCGCCGGGCCGGCCGGAGTCAGCCCCCGCCCTCGCCGTAGACCCGCCCCTTCCACTCGATGCGCCGGGTTCCCCGCAGCCAGCTCCGGATCACGATGAAGGCCACCACCGCGCTTCCGGCCGGGTAGAGGAGCGCCATGGCCGATGAGACGCCGAAGCGCCGGTATCCCCCGACCCAGATCAGGGTGGAGAGCGCCCAGGTCAGGGCTCCCCAGAGCATCACGCCCCCGGGCCAGAAGCCGAATGCCTGCCCGTCCGCACCCACACCGCTCCCCGTCAGAGGGGTCGTCGCTTGCCCGCCGTGGGAGCTCAGAACCCACTCGGTCCCGGCCGTGAGAGTGGCGACCGGAGGCAGAAGCCAGGCCACCAGCAGGAAGAGGAGCATCCCCGGCACCGCCACGGGTGCAAGCCCGCCGGCAGCCTGCCGGGCCCCCACCGCCACGTTCTTGGTCCAACCGTTCACCAGCGACCGGAGGGAGGTGTACATGCGGGTGGTCAAGGCGTCCTCAGCCTGGCGGATGGTGAGCCGCCGGCCTGCCCGGGTGAGCTCCTGGGCCAGCCGCAGGTCCTCCACCACCTCGTTCTTCACCGCATGGTGGCCGCCGATGCTCTCGTAGGCGTCCCGGTGCACCAGGATGTACTGTCCGTTGGCGATGGCCTCCTTCCAACGACTCTGGCCCAGGACCCGGTCCAGGCGCCGGAAGCGGATTCCCATGAGGGCGAAGACCTGGGGCTGGACCAGGCGCTCAGGAAAGGTGCCGAACTCCTGGCGGCCCAGCAGGGAGAGGGCATCGGCGTCGTCTTCCTGCAGGGCCA
>PWLA01000002.1 GCA_003559555.1 Gemmatimonadota bacterium
TCACCGCCATGGCCAAGCTGGCGGCCACGGCCCAGAGCGGAATGGATGCGGGGATGGGGGTGAGGGCGGCTACGCCCCAGGCCAGGCCGGCCCCGGCCAGGAGCCCCGCGCCCCCGCCGAGGAAGGTCAGGACCCCAGCCTCCACCAGAAACTGCCAGAGAATTTCAGGACCGGAGGCGCCCACCGCCTTCCGAATTCCGATCTCTCGGGTCCGTTCGGTGACCGAGATCATCATGATCCCCACGACTCCGACGCCCCCCACCAGGAGACCCACCGAGGAGAGGGCCAGCATGACGGCAAAGAAGACGGCGGTGAACTCGTCGAAGAACTCCAGGAGCTGGGTCGAGCGCATGACGGCGAAATTGTTGGCCTCCCCCGGCGCCAGGCCCCGCATGGTGCGCATGGTGCCGATGACCTGGTCCTCGGCTACCGACTGGTCCACGTCGGCACGGGGGACCACGGCCAGCTGAATCCAGTCTTCCGAGATGTTCAGCCGCCGCACCGCCGTGGTGTGGGGCACGATGGCCAGGTGGGGATCCTGTCCTTCGAAGAGGTTTTCCGCCGGATCGAACACACCCACCACCGTGAGGGGGATGGCCCGATTCCCTGCGGATGAGGCCCGGATTCGCTCGCCCACGGCCTCGCTTCCCTGGAAGAGATCCTGGGCGAGTTGCCTCGACAGGACCACTACGCTCCGGGCCTCCTGGACTTCGGCAGGTACGAAATTGCGTCCGTCGATGAAGTTTCCGGCTCTGAAGTCAGGCCACGAGGCAGCTTCACCCGTGGCCTGAATCCCCGTGACGCGGGTGCCTTCGTAGGTGAGGGTGAGGCCACCTCCCATCACGGGATTCTGGAAGGGAATGGTAACGACGCCTCGCTCCACGCCGGGCAGGGCGTCGATGCGGCGAGCCTCCTCCTGGGTGATGGGAGGTCGGTTCCACCAGGGGGGACGTCCGGTTCCGTCCTGAACGAGTTGGACGTCGGAGAGATCGAATCGCATCACGTAGAAGTTGCGAGGACCTGCGCTCTCGATCCCCTCGGCCACCGACGCCCGGATGCCGCTGATGAGGGCCGCCATCACCACCACTACCATGACCCCGATGGCGACGCCCAGAATGGTGAGTCCCGAACGAAAGAGATTGGCCCGTACCGAGTTCAGGGCGATCCGTATCCCTTCGCCCACCCCGTAGGCGATCCGCCCCACGCTGCGGAAGCTACTCATACCTGAGGGCCTCCACTGGATCCAGCTTGGAGGCCTGAACCGCCGGGTAGACGCCGGCCACGATCCCCACGACGAGCCCCAGCGCCACACCCAGCCCGATCCAATGGGGCGCCACCGCCGCCGGGAGCGGGGTGAAGCTTCGAACCGCCCAGGTGAGACCGATTCCGATGCCGACTCCGATGATCGCGCCCACGCCGGAAAGGGTGGCGGACTCCACCAGAAACTGGCTCACGATATCCCTTCTCCGGGCCCCGATGGCCATGCGCACGCCGATTTCCCGTGTACGTTCCATGACGGACATGAGCATGATGTTCATGATCACGATCCCACCCACCACCAGCGAGATCCCCACCAGTCCCGGGAGGGCCAGGAAGAGGATCGTGGCGATGCGGTCCCAGAAGGCCAGGGCGTCGTCGGAGGTTTCCACCTCGAAGTTGTTGGGCTCGCTGGGTCGAAGGCCCCGGCTCAGCCGGAGGGCGATCTCGGTTTCCGCCATGGCAGTGCGAATATCCCCGGGATCCAGCGTCTGGACGGCGATGTTCCCCACGGCACGCGGATAGGTCAGAAAGCGGGTGATGGGCGAGCGGGCAGGGACCAGGGCCACGTTGTCCATGGAGATACCGAGCAGGGCGCCCTGCTCTTCCAGGACTCCCACCACCCGGAAGGGGAAGCCCCGGATGCGGACCCGCTCCCCCAGGGGACTGTCGTCGTTGAAGAGGGCCTGGGCCACGCTGCTGCCCAGGATCACCACCGGCACGCCCCGAGCGGCTTCCTGTGTGGAAAAGGGCCGACCCTCCTGCACCCGAAAGGTCCGGATCTCCAGGATCTCCTCCGAGATTGCCGTGACCTGGATGCCTTCGGCGCGGACTCCCGCTGGGCTCCGGATCTCACTCTGCAGTCGGCTTTCCACCCCCACCCGGGCCGGCATGGTGAGGGCGTTTCGGATGGCATCGGCCTCCTCGTGGGTGAGTCGGGGGCGGCGCTGCCATTCCCGCAACTGGCTCTCCTGGGTGGCTACCTGGACCGACGGCGTTCGCTGCACCTGGATCGTATTGATGCCGAACACCTGCTGGGCGAAGTCCTCGGTGATGTAGCGATCCATGCCTTCCACGACGCTCACCACCACCACCAGAAACATGACCCCGATGACCACCCCCAGGAGGCTGAATGAGCTCTTCAGCTTCTCCTGGCGAATCTGGTGGAAGGCCAGCCGGACTCCTTCGAGGAAGTGCATGACGCTTCGCGGCGACGTCCGGTCAGCGCCGGCTCGAGGGGGAGTCGACGATCCGCACCGTCTGTCCGTCCTCCAACTCCTGAATCTGCTGAAAGGGACCGCTCACCACCGAATCGCCGACCGAGAGGCCCGAGAGAACCTCGAAATGCTCCCGGCCGGTGATGCCGAGCTCTACCGGGGTGAAGTGGGCCTGGCCGTCCCGGACCACGAAGACCCCCTCCTCCGGGGGATCCTCCGAAGTTTCGTCCGCACTCTCACCTCGGGTGGTGACGGCGATGATGGGGACCGACAGGACGTTGGAGCGAGCCTCCACCACGATGTCGGCGGTGGCCGAGAGGTCGGGGCGGAGCGCTTCCGGCGGATCCAGGAGGGTGAGGATCACCTCGTAGTCCACGGAACTGCCCTGCCCGGTGCCTCCGGTCTGGTTTCGGATGGCCGAGTTCCCGATCTTGGCTACTCGGGCGCCGTAGGCGTTGCCGGGAAACGCGTCCAACTCCACCATGGCCGAGTCCCCGACGGAGACCCGGGGGATGTCGGTCTCGTCCACGGCGAGCACCGCTTCGACCACCGAGAGGTCGCTGATGGTCATGAGGAGGGAGCCAGTGTTGTTCATGGTTCCCACCACGACGGTCTCTCCCTCCTCGATGTCCAGCCGGGTGATGCGCCCCGAGATGGGGGCCCGAATGGTGGTGCGGAGGAGATCATCTTCGGCCTCCTCCACCCCGGCCCGGGCCTGCTCCACCCCGTGCTCAGCCGACTCCAGCAGGGAGCGCTGGACCTCGACCTGGGTCGCAGCGTCCTCCAGCGCCTGGCGGGTCACGAGTCCCGGATCACGGTCCCGGAGCTCCTCCAGGCGGTTCAGGTCACGTTGTGCCTGGAGGTGGCTGGCCCGCTGCTGCGCTACCTGGGCGGAGGCCTGACTCAGGTTGGCCCGAGCCCGGGCCAGCTGCGCCTGCAGTCGGCTGGGGTCGATGGTCAGGAGGATATCGTCACTCTCCACCTCGTCGCCTTCCTCCACGTTCAGCCGAATGACCCGGCCCTGGACATCTGAGGAGATGCTGACCTGTCGGCGGGCGCGGACGCTTCCGGTGGCGGTGATGGTCGAGACCAGGCCCCGCTCGGCGATCTGGGTGACTCTCACCTCGGCCCCGCGATCCTGGGACTGGACGATGACCACGGCTGCGACGGTACCCAGGACCATCAGGAGGATCACGCCCAGCAGGATCTTTCGGCGCCGGCTCATGGCAGGGTCCTCCTTGGTTCAGGAAAGGACGGTGGGCTGTCGGATGTCCGGACGAGATGCACTGTCACCGATCGCTTGACCAGGTTTCGGGTTCGTGGGTTTCGGTCATCCGCAAATGACCCCTCAAGTGTCCCTACGGAAGGCGTGCTGGGAATTCTTCAATCGGCGACCGAGGCCACGCGCCGGGAAACCCGGTGAACGTCGGGTGCGGCCGATGGATCGGGGCCGTCCCCGACGGATCGGATCAAGGGAGCTGCTCCCGTTCGGCCCGGTATCCGCGGTCGGCAAATTCGAGGCGGAGCACACGCCCCTCGCCGTCCACCCAGAGTTCCCGGACCTCGTCATTGCCCTCGAGCCGATAGTGTCGGGCCTGGGTCGTCTGGCCACCGATCTGGATCTGCGCCTGGCCCACGAAGCTGACCGACAGATTGAATTGCTGGCCTTCACGGGGTACGATCACGGGTACGGAGCCGCCTTCCGGTCCCACGCGCGACGTGACGAAGTAGTACTGGTGGGCGACGTCGGTGTCCAGGAGGATGGTCCCGGGGGCGGCCCGATGCTCACGCTCCTGCTCTCCGCGTTCCGACGAGATGCGGGTTCGGTAGCGCCGGTCGCCGAGCTCCACCCGGATTTCTTCCTGCCGGTGACCTGACACCCTGATCTGATAGGCCGACACGGCCATGTCGGACCCCGAGGCCTGCAGCGCCGGCCGAAGATCCAGGCGGCCTTCCGGGACCTCGATCTGGATCTCTGCGGTGGCGATGACCTGGGCCTCCGCCCCCGATCCGGCTCGCCGGATGGCGAAGGTTTCGGTGCCCACCTGGGCTCCGTCGATGAAGATCCGCATGGTCCCCTCGTCGAGGGTCACGCTCTGGGATTCCGCCGTGCCCGGCATCAGGAGCACCAGCAGGATAAGGCCTGGAAGGAGGAACCGAATAGAAGGCATGGGTTTCTCGTGGAGAGGGTGAAGGGCGTTGCGGCTCCGGCGAAAACCACCGGTCGCGGCTGTCGGGAGAATCCGATCCTGCCGATGAAGCCTGACGTGGAAACGGAACCGAAACGGTACTGGTGCTGTTACCCTCAGCGAGGGTGTCCGGTCCGCCAGGTCGAGGGTGGAAGGCGGATGCCTTGAAGCAGGGGGTGGCGTGTCCGGATACCTTTCACACGATCCGGGCA
>PWLA01000216.1 GCA_003559555.1 Gemmatimonadota bacterium
ACCTGACGTCGGGCCAGAGCAGGACGTTCCGGAAGTCCCGGGAGGGTCTTTCCCCTTCGAGCCGAGGCTGCATGCCCTGCAGCACGACATACCACCGCCCGTTGCCCCCCAGGGGGATTCGGATGGGTGTCCTGGCGACCTCGTTGCCGTTCAGGTGAAGAACCCCAGTTCCGTCCGGCAACAGCGCCAGCGCCATGTGCTGCCAACCGCGGGGCGCCTCTGTGATCGCCTCCGGCATTTCCACGTTCAGAGCGGGAAACGATCGATGAAAGTGGAGGCTGGCCGCTGCCGCCGTCTCATTTCCCGTCTGAAGCACGAGACAGAGTTTCGGCGAGGTGGCGGTTCGGTCATCCATGATGCTGCCTGTGGGGGGATCGCCGCCGGCGCCCGGGGCGCTGTCGACGAAGAGGAGGCAGGCCCGTAGCGGTTCCCCCTCACCATGCAGAGTGTACTCGAGCTCGAAGGTGCCGCCCGCGGGAAGGGTGAACCCATCCACGGAGCGCCAGGCCGTCGAGGACCCGACGACGGCCGGACTCCGGGACGAGAAGGAGGACTGTCCGGAGGAGGGGATGCGGGTTTCAGCCACCCAGAGGTCGTCTGCCAGCGGCGGGACGGGGTCCCAGAGAAGGATGCGGGGAGACCGTTCCGTCTCTCTGACCTTCACCAGGATGGAGTCGGCAAGCCAGCCGTCGAAGGATGCCTCCAGCCAGGTCCGTCCGGGTCGATTTGCCGTGACGATGCCGTCCGCGGTGACCGAAGCCACGCTGGGGTTGCGGCTTCTCCACTCGATCCCCTGGTCCGAGTGTGAGCCGTCAGAGTGCTGGACGTGAGCTTCGAGCTTCGTCCTCTTGCCCCAACTCAGCTCCATCTCGGCAGCGGAAGCGATCTCCACCGAGGCCGCCACCGGCGTGGGTTCGTCCGGGAGCCAGCGTAGGCCGGTGATCGCGTAGGCATCGTCCATCGGGAGGGGGGAGGAACTCCCTGTGGCGAAGTCGAGGAGGTGGACTCCCAGCTCTCCGCCCAGCGCCGTCACGACGGCGGCAACCCGCCCGTTGGGGGCGCAGGCGAGAAGGGAGCCGGGCATCCCCGGCGGCTCGAGGGACACGATGGCTCCTTCTTCCGGATGCCAGAGGAGGAGCCTGGATTCCCCCTCTTCCTGAACGGAAAGAAGAAGCGACGGAGGAGTTTGCCCGCACCAGGATGCGGCGTGGATTCGATCCCATCTTCGGCCGTCGACCGTACTCCCGTCAGGCCGCAACACCCGGGCCGAATCACCGGACCCATCACCTGCGGCTCCCCTGACCACCTCGAGCCGACGGGTGTCTCCGGGAGAGCCCAGCGCAAGAACAGGTGCGAAGCCGGCTGCGCTGGGCCCGATCTCAGGGTTCCAGTCCCCGTGGAGGCTGTCGCCGCCCCCACTCGATTCACGGTCACCTCCGCCAGAGGACCCATCGGAACCTTCGGGGTGGGCTTCCGCCCATCGGCCCGCCCATTCACTCCCGATGCTCCAGGGGAGGAGGTCGTTCGTCGGACCGGACGTGGCCGACAGGTCCAGCAGGGTCCCGGCCAGGTCATCCTCTCTCATCGCCTGGATCCGCCACCCGCTGGCTGGAGAGCTGGCCGGGGCCCGAGCCTTCAGAATCGAATCCCCTCCGAGGCTGACAAGGAGCGGGCCGTCACCCAGTGATGGGGCCGAGGGAAGGGTTCCGCCCGTGACGGCGTACGCTGCGGCTCCGACCATGAGAAGGACGAGGGATGCCACCACCGCCGTTCGGAAGAGCGACCAGTGCGCACCGCCTCCGGTGGTGAGGCCCACGTGCAGCTGGTACCGCCGAGCCACCGCGGCTCGAAGCTCGTCGTGGGCGAATGCCAGTTTCTCGCCGGATTGCCACTGAACCATGCGGCGGCTGATCAGTTCTCCCACCCCGTCAGTGAGCTCCGCCTGGGTCATCCCGGTGCGCGAGGCTACGACGCGAGGGGAAGCGGGGTGCCGAGCCCGGGCCAGATGCGCGGCCACCAGCGAGGCCTCCTGGGACAGGTTGGTGAGTTGGCGTTCGATAAGCTCCCGAAGGCTTGCAGGCAGCGGGAGCTCCTGCGGAATCTTCTCGGGTACCAGGGCCCAGGTATTGTCATCCGCCTCCTCCAGCATGCCTTCCTCGCGAAGGACCTTCAGCAGCTCAACGATGAAGAGCGGGTTCCCTCGGCTGGTCCGGATAATTCGGTCCACCACCCGTTCCATCTCTTTTCGGCTGGAGGCAGTGAGGGTCCGCTCCAGGAGGGTGCGGATCTCGTCGGTGCTGAGGGGAGAGAGTTCGAGTGAGTTGGCCCGTCCACCCCGGGAGAGGAGGTCCAGCGTCTTCCGCATTCTCGGCGAGACCTCGCCGCCTCCGGTCCGGCTGGTGACGATGAAGAAGACCGGTTCCTCCTCCAGCCGGGTGGCGGCCCGGGCCAGGACGGCGCGACTCTCGGTATCGGCCCATTGCAGATCGTCCACCACCACCAGCAAGGGAGCGTCCTCGGCCACTGCGGCCAGCAGGTCCTGAAGTGCGTCGGAGATGGCAGCGGACGGCCGTGTACGGGGAAGGGGGAACGGAAGACCCTCGCCCGTGCTCCGGCGCGGGCGGACGCGGCCGGGCATGGAGGGGACCAGAGTCCGGAGGACCTCCTCAGAGCCGGAGCTGATTCCGGCGGCTCCGGACAGTCCCAGAAGCTCTTCCACCAGCTCACCCAGCAGCGCCCATTCGATGGGGCGTTCCGAGTCTTCGCCCTTGACCTGGACGACCCGGCCCCCGGAGCTCCGTGCCATGAGGGCGACCTCTTCGGTCAGCCGGGTCTTTCCGATGCCCGCTTCCCCCAGGATCAGCCCGATGGCGGTCTCGCCCTCTCGTACCTGGTTCCACAGTCGGACCAGAGCGGAAAACTCCTCGGCCCGTCCGGTGAACTCAAGGCGAAGGCCCGGCTGCGCGGCCGATCCGGCCAGAACGGTGCCGCGTCGGACCTCCGACAATCGTTCCTCTGCGGCCCGGATATCCACCAGGGCACTGGGATCGTCGAACTGGTTGCGGGCGGTGGAGAGAGTTCGAGCAGCGTCGTCGAAGTTGCGGACTTCCAGGAGGGCTTCTGCCAGGTCCAGATGGTGCTGAAGACGGTAAGGCTGGACTTCCCGGGCCTTCTTCAGCCAACGGATCGCCTCGGTGCCCGGACCGATCTCCCGCTCGCCGTTGCCCCGGTCGGAGAGGGCGGTGCCAAGGCGACGCTCCAGGTCTCTGCGGAGTTCGTCAACCCAGCGCTCCCATTGCGGCTCTCCCGAGACCTGAACCCCTTCCATGGGAGAGCCACCCCAGAGCTTCAGGGCCTCTTCCAACTCGCCGGCGACGAGATGGCTTCGCAGTTGCCCCACATCGGTGACGACGCGTCCCTCGGTGAGGGTGACCGGATCGTCGCTGCTGAAGATGTCCTCGTCGAAGCTCTGGCGGAGTTGCCAGAGCGCCTGTCGAAGGGATCCACGAGCTCGCTCCCGGGTGGATCCAGACCAGAGGAGGGGGGCCAGCACATCCCGGGTCGGAGGGTCCTGGGCGAGGGCGATGTGGGCCAGGAGGGCCAGCGGCTTACCCCGGGAAACATCCATGGGGCTCCCATCGGGCGCGTGGATCTCGCACGTCCCCAGCAGCTTCAGATAATAGCTACCGCTTGCCATAGATCCTGCAGGTCGACGGGGAAGGGCCCATCGAACGATCATTCGTTCAAGTTGGGATGAATGCAACCAGAATGATACCAATGGGGGGTGCCCGTCAAATTCTGGTCTGCGACGGAGGGGCCCCCGCGCCCCGGCCCCTTGTCGGGTTCCCTATACAGAGAGAGGGCCCGACGACGAATCGCCGGGCCCTCGAAGGGGACGTCAGTCTCCCCGATCCTTCGCCCGTTTCAGGTCAGCGCTTGTGCTCCGACGGATTGTTCCGCTGGTCTGGAGTGCGCTCGTGGGTCGCGGGGACCACAACCGAGATTCCGGTCTTCTGACCCCTGGGGGCCGCCTGCCGGTACTCGGGAAGGTTGTAGTTGAAGCTCCGGGTGAACCGGCGGCTCCGATTAGAAAGCATGGCCATGATATGGCTCCTTGTTCCGTGTATCTATTTCGAAGTGTATCGATCGGGGCGGCATCCCTTCCGTCGCCGGTGGACCGCCCGCCCCTGGTTCCTGCGAAAGGACGGCGCCTTGGGACCCCCGGAGGGATCGGCCGTCTTCCTGCCGCACCCGTCTCTACGGATGCCAGTTGGCGGGAGTTTCAGAGGTGCTGGGGCCGTTTACGGAAGGGCGACATCCTCGACGTGACCACCCTTCAGCTGGCGTTCGCTGCCCTGGGGTCGCCAGGACCGCACTCCCGCTCTGGAAACAGTTGTAGTTTCGTCAGGCCCGGTAAGATAGTGGAACTCGGGGAAAGTGGAAGCCCCCTTCGGGGGGCTTCCAGGATCCGGGCTGCAGCCCTCTCCTCGATCAGGCTGCAAAGGCACCCCCGAAGGCCTCTCCGAGGTCCCCACGCTCATGGCCGTTGACCGTTTTCAGGGTCCTCCTCTTTGATTACCTTTTCGGAGAACATCTGCGGGTGTTCTGCTGTCACTGCTGAACGGCGACAGCACCTGGGGCCATAGCTCAGTTGGGAGAGCGCCTGCTTTGCAAGCAGGAGGTCGGCGGTTCGATCCCGCCTGGCTCCATTGGGGTTTCCCCTCGCTTCTCCATCCGCTGCGCCGGATGCTGTTTGCCGTGGACGGCTCACTCCCTGGGCGGGGCCGCTCCCGGACAGGCCGCTCACTCCACCTTGCTCAAGGGCCACCGGCTTCGGTGCCTCCCAATCCTGCGGGTACTCGCTGCGG
>PWLA01000122.1 GCA_003559555.1 Gemmatimonadota bacterium
CGAGAGCCCCATCAAGTCCAACTTCCGGGAGGGGCTGAGCGTGGTGGAGTACTTCATCTCCACCCACGGTGCCCGGAAGGGGCTGGCCGACACGGCGCTCAAGACGGCGGATGCCGGCTACCTGACCCGCCGACTGGTGGACGTGGCCCAGGACGTGACGGTCACCGAAGAGGACTGCAAGACGATCCTGGGGCTGGAGATGACGGCGCTCAAGGAGGGTGAGGACATCATCGAGCCCCTCCGGGACCGGATCGTCGGAAACGTGGCGCTGGAAGAGGTGGTGGACCCGCTGGACGGCGAGGTCCTGGTCCGGGCCGGCGAGATGGTGCAGGAGAAGGCGGCCGACGCCATCGAGGCTGCAGGCATCCAGGCGGTGAAGATCCGCTCGGTGCTGACCTGCGAGGCCCGGCGCGGCGTGTGCCAGACCTGCTACGGGCGGAATCTGGCCACCATGGCTCCCGTGAACATCGGCGAGGCGGTGGGAATCCTGGCCGCCCAGTCCATCGGTGAGCCGGGAACCCAGCTCACCCTGCGGACCTTCCACATCGGTGGTACCGCGTCGCGCATTGCGGCCCAGACGCAGCGCAAGTCCAAGATGGACGGGACGGTGGCGCTGGACCGGGTGAACGTGGTGGAGACCAGCGAAGAGAAGCACGTGGTCACTTCCCGGGAGGGAGAGATCCTCCTGCGGACGGAGAGTGGCCAGATCAGGAGCCGACTCTCGGTGCCCTACGGTGCCCACCTCATGGTGAGCGAGGGTGAGAAGATCGAGGCCGGCGACCTGCTCTTCAGCTGGGATCCGTACTCGGAGCCGGTGGTGGCCGACGCCGCCGGTGTGGTCCGCTTCGTCGACATCGTCGAAGACCAGACCATGCGCGAGGAGCTGGACGAATCCACGGGTCGCCGGCAGATGGTGATCACCGAGGACCGCAACAAGAAGCTGCATCCCACCATCCAGATCCGCGACGAGGACGATCCGGACAAGAAGCTACGAGAGTTCATCGTGCCGGTGGGTGCCCAGGTCATCGTGAAGGACGGGCAGACGGTGGAGGCCGGCGAGGCGCTGGCCAAGATCAGCCGTGAGGTCTACAAGACCCGCGACATCACCGGAGGTCTTCCCCGGGTGGCTGAGCTCTTCGAGGCCCGGCGCCCCAAGGATCCGGCCGTCATCACCGAGATCGACGGTGGGGTTCGCTTCGGCGACATCAAGCGAGGCAAGCGCGAGGTCATCATCACGCCGGAGAGCGGTCCCGAGCGGACGTACGACGTGCCGGTGGGTAAGCACATGCGGGTTCATGAAGGGGATCATGTCCGGGCGGGCGACCGACTCTCGGAAGGTCCCATCAACCCGCACGACATTCTGCGGATCAAGGGCCCCCGGGCCGTTCAGGAGTATCTGCTGAACGAGATCCAGGAGGTCTACCGGCTACAGGGCGTCAAGATCAACGACAAGCACATCGGGGTCATCGTCCGGCAGATGCTGCAGAAGGTGCGGATCACTGACCCGGGCGACACCGACCTCCTGGAGGGCGAGCACGTGGACCGGGTGGAGTTCCGGGAAGTGAACCAGGCCACCCTCAGGGGAGGCGACAAGCCGGCGCGTTCCGAGCCCCTCCTGCTGGGGATCACCAAGGCGAGCCTGACCACCGAGAGCTTCATCTCGGCCGCCTCCTTCCAGGAGACGACCCGGGTGCTCACCGACGCCGCCGTGCGCGGGGCCCGAGACGACCTGAAGGGACTCAAGGAGAACATCATCATCGGCCACCTGATCCCGGCCGGGACCGGAATCCACCGGTACTCGGACATCGAGTTCATGGTCGAGGAGTCCTTCTACGACGAGGAGATCCTCCCCCTCTCCGGTCCGGGCGGCTTGATTCCAGGGCTGGAAGAAGAGGAGCCGGTGCCGGCAGCCGGAGAAGAGGCTGCGGTGGATTGACCCCTCGCGGATGAAGCGAACGGCAGCGAACGGGGCGGGTCTGGAGTCAGGATGACTCCGGGTCCGCCCCTTCGTCGTTGGGGCCCGCGTCCCCTTCCCGGCTGGTCCGGTCCGCGGCCGGCAGGAAGACCCGGAGGACGCTCCCGACGCCAGGGAGACTCTCCACCTGGATGCCCCCCCCCACCTCCTGGACAGTAGCCAGCGCCCGGGATAGACCCAGCCCCCGTCCCCCGTCCGGAGGCTGGGTGGTGAAGAAGGTCTCGAACACCTTCTCCTGAACCTCGGGCGTCATTCCGGTGCCGTCGTCCTCGACTCTGACCACGTAGTAGTGCCCGCTGGTGAGGGTCTGGTGGGCGCCCAGCAACCGGGGCACCTCGACGTACTCGACGCAGGTGGCGATCTGGAGGGTGCCCTCGCCCCGGTCTTCCATGGCGTCCCGGGCGTTCAGCGCCAGGTTGACCACCAACTCCTCCAGCCGGCCCCCGTCCGCTTCCACCTCGCCCACTTCGTCGTCCAGTTCGAATTCCAGGCTCACGTTGGCCGGAAGCAGGCTCCGGAGGACCCGGTGCATGCCACCGACGAGCCGGTTCAACTCGATGCGCTGAAGCCGATCGGTGTCCCAGCGGCTGAAGCTCAGGAGCTTGGCGGTGAGGTTCGCGCCTCGTTCCGCCGCCCGATGAATCTGCATCAGGTCGGCGCGGCGCCAGTCGTCTTCGTCCGTCTCGTGCAAGATCAGCTCCGTGGCGCCCAGGATCACCGAGAGAAGGTTACCGAAATCGTGGGCGACGCCGCCGGTGAGCTGCCCCAGCGCCTCCAGCCGATGGGTCTGACTCAGCTCGTCCTGCAGGCGGCGGCGCTCGGTGATGTCCTGGACCGTTCCCACCACCCGCTCATCACCTTCCTCCGTCTCGTCGGGGTGGCCCTGGATTTCCAGGTGCCGGGTCCGGCCATCCACCGGAAGGAGTCGCGCCTCGTAGCGGAAGGACTCGCCGTTGTCGAAGGCCTTGAGCGTGGTGCGGCGGGCCCGCTCCCGGTCGTCCGGGTGCATCCGCTGAAAGAACTGGAAGAGGGTGACCGGCCGCCGGTCCAGCGGCACGTCCAGGATCTTCAAAGCCTGGTCCGACCACCACGTATCGCCGTTCGAGGGGTTGAATTCCCAGCCCCCCACCCGGGCGATGTGCTCGGTGCGAACCAGCCGGTCCCGGGTCCGACGCAGGGCCCGGGTCAGCTTCCGTCGCTCCAGGTCCCGGACGGCGATCTCGCCGATCAGCTCCAGCGATCCCCGCTCCCGCTCGGTCCAGACCCGGGGGCCTCCCACCTCGTCGAAGCCCATGAAGCCGCAGAGCTCGCCGTTGCTCCAGCGGAGGGGAAGCACCAGCAACGCCTGAATGCCCTGGGCCTTCAGAAGTTCCCGTTCCTCCCGGGCCTCGGGCGGCAGGTCGTCCAGCTCCGAGATCACCACTCCCTCTCCAGAGTGAAGCCGCTCCATCCACCAGGGGACTGAATCGGCCGGCACGTTCTGGAGACGGTCCTTCTGGGATTCCACGCCCGGTGCGCACCATTCATGTGTGTTGTCCATGCTGGTGGCATCGTTGCGAAACTGGAACAGGTATGAGCGGCTCACCGCCATGCCCTCGCCCACCAGCCTGAGGATCTGGTTCAGCGGATCGTCCAGCTCTTCCGAGAGGAGGAGGTTGAGCGCGTCCGCCAGTGGTAGACGGTCCTCGTCGAGAGGACGCGGCATTTCGCGGGCCTCGGAGGGGCGTGGCATGACTCCTTCGGGTTCGGTGTGGATGAAGGGTGGTGGTGGTGGTGAAGGGCTCGGCCATGTCACGCACCACGCCGGTGTGGTGCGTCATGTCCTGCCTGAGACTCGTCTGTTGAGGACAATTCGCAGGGTACCTTCGAAGTTTCTTCATTGCAAGTCCCGGGCCGCTGGGGGGGCGGTCGGGGAAGGGAGATGGAAGGGTGAGAGGCTCGCGGGAGCGCCCTTGCCGTCTCGCACGACGCTCCCCGACCGTGGGAAGTGGCAGAGGGGTGTCGGCGGGCCGCCGGGTGGGAGGCGGCGAGAGCTGGCGGGCGAAGGGGTGGCGACATCGTCTGCGGTGGGGCCGAAAGCACCGCCTCCGCGCGGACTCGCGGGACTCCTCCGCCGGACTTTTGGGATCCCCTCGGCCGGAGGCGTATCGTCTCGAACCACCGGCCCGCACGTTTCACCTGTCACCTTCCCGGGGCTGCGCCCGCTGGGCCGGTGGTCGCCAACCGACCCGACAGGACAGCCCACCCGCCGTCGTAGCCCAGCCGCCGTCGTAGCCCAGCCGCCATCACAGTCCACCCCAGATCACGGCGCACCCCAGATCACGGCCCACCCCAGATCACGGCCCACCCCAGATCACGGCCCACCCCACATCGCTGCCAAGCCGACGTCCCCACCCCAACTCCCGACGCAGGCCCCGACCTTTGATTCCGGGGCCCTCCACGCTCGAACCCCCGCTCGTCCTGCAGGGCGATCAAGCGTTCCCCGGCGACCTCCCCCTCGTCCCGTTCCACCATCAGGAGTTCCCCCTCGATCCCCCGCTCGTTCCGCGCGGCCATCAAGCGTTCCCCGGCGAACCACCGCGCGACCCGTTCCACCATCAAGAGTTCCCATTCAGCTATGGACAGCTTTTCGGGGAAGGGAGTCGGGGTAGTCCGAGATGCCGCTTAAACACCGCCAACGGCCACCCTGCCCGCTCGCCTGAGCCGCCTGCTTGCCCCGTCCGGACGCCGTAGACCTGGAACACCCACGTTCGCCGTCCAGCGCCGGCTGAGAGGGCCGCTGAACCCCGGGTTATATTTAGTGCAAGCAGATGGCGGACTTGTACTTGGAGGGTGGCGACATGGGTGAGGGCATGGGTGGCATGATGACGAGCGAGGTGACGGCGGAGTA
>PWLA01000265.1 GCA_003559555.1 Gemmatimonadota bacterium
GTCTGACGAGTCCCTCTCTTGACCGCGAACGAATCCTCCGTCCGCAACCGGCGAAGCAAACTTCTGCTCCACTGACGAACGATCATACCGTGTGCGGTGCATGGCTGTCAAGTCTTACCGGGTGGTGGTGTTCGTCCCTGCCGGACCCCAGGACGTCGATTGCTGTAGGAGCCACGAGACAGGGGTGCAGGGAAGCCGTCCGTTCGCCAACCGGATCGGACGGGCCCGCCTGCCGTCTCGAAGTGAACTTCAATGTGCCCGGGCCCGGAATCGCCCGGGACGCAGCTCGACTGGAGGTCCCAGATGTTTTGCCCAAAGCTCCGCTCTCCCGTTCCCCGAAGGTCCCCAGCGCCGGTGAGGGCCGTCCTCACCCTTCCCCTGGTCCTGGCCGTGCTGATGGGATGCGGGGAAACGACCACCGAGCCAGGGCCGGATCCCCTCACCTTCCAGGGGACGGTCGAGCCCGCCGAGGGCTACGCCGACTTCACCGGGAACGTGTGGATCAACACAACCACGCAGCAGATGGCCGTCACCGTCGCCTTCGCCGGCGGCCCCGAGGCCGACGGCTACGAATGGATGATCCGACAGGGTGACTGCAACGCCCCGGGGGACGTCATCGGCTCGGCCACTGACTATCCCACCATTGTTCCTGACGGCGAAGGGGCATGGGATGCCGTCCTGGAGATCGGCTTCCGGGACGAGCCGTCGGTGGCCATGGAGGTCGAGTTCATCCCTGCAGGCGGTGGGAGCCCGACATTTCTGGGCTGCGCCACCCTGGAGCCGCAGCCCGAGACATGAGGTCCCGGGCTGCTGGCTTGACCCGGTCTCAATTCATGAACGGACTGACCTGGTTCTGCGCCAGGAGCCGGTTCACGTCGTGCAGCATGGTCACGACTGTGTCGTTGGGACCGGGACTGGCCGGATCAAACCGGTTGATGGCAGAGCCGGACGGAATGTAGTCCGGCACCACGCCCACCGTCCCGGGAGACCCGTCATCGATGAGTGCGTTCTGATCGATCTCCCGAAGCATCATGGGGAGTCGGATACCCATGTCCGACATCCGTCGACCCTCGAGAAACAGGATCTCCTGGCGGGCCAGATGGAAGGCGTGCCAGGTTTCTTCTGCTCCATCCAGAGCCAGCACGCTGTCCGGGTCCAGAGAGGTGCCGGAGATCGTCGGGACCGGGATCTCCACACCGGGACGGTCCAGGACGAGACCGGCCCTCGGGGGACTGTCCGGATCGGCGGCGATCAGAAGGTCCGAGCGTCGCGGTCGCTCGGTCAGGTCGGCGTTCAGTCGTTCGTCATCGTCCACGAAGGGGGTCGTGCCCCGGTCCAGGGCGAGCTGGATCGCGTCGGCCAGGTGACCTCGGGCCCCGGGCAGGTCACCTGCGGCCAACGCGGCCTCGGCCAGAATCAGGTGCATCTCCTCGGCCTTGGCCACAACGATTCCCGCCTCACGGCTCAGGTACTTGGGATCCAGGAAGTCCAACCGGGGGAGGGGCTGCATCTCCTTGAGCGCTCGGACGACCAGGAAGATGTGCGGCGCGTTCTCGATGGTCGAGCCGTCAAACAACTTCTGGTAGACGAAGTCGGGGGCAGCAGCCAGCACCTCCTCGGCTGTCTGGACGGCCGGGCCTGCACTCCCCAGTGCCCGGTGGGTCCGTGCAATGGCGGCCCGGGCCGGCAGGGCGAAGTCTCCGCCGGGAGCGCGGGTGAGCGATGCGTTCAGATCGGTCAGGGCCCGCTCCAGGAGCTCGGTGGCTGGGCGTGGAGCGGCGTCTCGCTCGGTCGGCACATGGGTGAAATTCTCCCCCTGCAGCAGGTACGCCATGCCCCGGTAGTAATGGGCCTCGGCCAGATGCGAGTCCGAGGCGCTCTCGTCACCCGGTGCGATGTCGTCCAGCAGAAAGTCCCCCAGGGCCCGCATCTCCTGGGTATTCCAGTAGATGCCCGTGGCGCTGCCGGTGGAGTTCATGTCAGTCGGGCTCACCGACCTGGGGTTGTCCCAGACGCCTGAGAGGCCGGTGCCGTGTATGGAATAGTTGTCGCTGGCCACCTCCGAGATCACGACCTGGGATCCGATCATGCGGGCGAACTGGGCCCGCAACCCGGGCATCAGCGCCCGAACCGGCTCCTCCGCCTGGGCCAGATCGTCCGGGGTAGTTCGGGGATTTTCCACGGCGGTGGGATCCAGGAAGTCGCAGGCGGCGACCATTCCAATGAGGAAGGCAAGGCCGAGGAAGAAGGCCGAGTGCGCCCGACCCTGGGTCGGCTTGGAGGTTCTATGGGTGTTCATCCGATCATCTCCGTGGTTTGGGCGGTCCATGAATCTGGTTGAAGTCGTCATCAGAACACGAACTCCACGCCGAAGCGGAAGGAGCGAGGAGGAGACACGGTGATGCTGGTGATCCCACCGAGTTGGAGTCCGCCTCCCACGATCCCCGCCAGCTCGGGATCGACGAGGGGGTTTTCGGACCAGACGGCCACGTTCCGGACACTTCCGTAGATGGTCCCCCTCTGCGCTCCCAGCGAGGCGGCCCAGGTCTCGGGCATGCTGTAGCGGGCGGAGAGCTCCCGCAGCTTGATCCAGTCACCGTCGAGCATGAATGCCGATCGGGCGGAACTCTGTCCGTAGGGACCCAGTTCCTCCCCGGTATCGGGATCGTGCTCGATGGGGAACTGGAAGTCGTCGTCCAGCAGCTCCCTTCGGAAGATGCCGTTGAAGGTGGCCCAGACCGAACCCCAGTCGAACACCTCGTGGCCGGTGGCCCAGTCGGCCATGGCCGACAGGTGGAGTCGGTCATACAGGCTCAGGCGTGTCGAGAAGCTGCCACTTCGCGTCGGCGTCGGACTGCCGCCAGTGAACTCGAGCCTGGAGTCGTCGTTCAATCCATCGCCGCTGCTGTCGAAGGGGGTGGTCACCCACCAGGCGCCCACGGGCCGGCCCTCGGTGACCCGCTGCCCCGTCCCGTCGGAGAAGAAGACGCTGAAATCGGCCGCGCCGCCCATGCTCGCCACCTCATTGTCCACGGTCTGGAAGTTGGCGCCCACGCTCCAGGTCAGGTTCCGGCGGTTCACCGCCAGGACGTTCATGTCGATCTCCACACCGCTGTTGTGGATCTCGCCCACGTTCCGGATCTGCGTCCCCTGTCCCGTCGCCGGGGGCTCGGGCACGAAGAAGAGGGCGTCCTTCGTCCGGGCATCGTACCAGGTGAAATCCAGCCCGATCCTGTTGTTGACGAGTGCGGTCTCGAAGCCGATCTCGAAGGTTTCGGTCACCTCCGGCCTCAGGTCCGGGTTCCCGGGGTTGTCGAAGCGAGCCGCGCTCTCTCCCCGAAAGGAGATGGCGTCGAAGGTCCGGTCCCGCAGGAACGGCGGTGGAAACTTCCCGGTTTCACCGTATGCGATTCGAAGCTGGAGCTCGTCCACCACACTCCCCAGGGCGTCCCTGAAATAGTCCTCCTGCCCCAGCGCGTAGGTCAGTCCCGCCTTGGGGTAGACCTCGAAGTCAACCTCGTCGCCGAAGCTGGTCCCTCCGTCCACCCGAAGGCCCACGTTCAGGAAGGCACGGTCCCAGAGCCCGATCTGCTCGTCGACGAAGAAGCCGCCGGTGAAGACCTGCTGACGGTCCTCGAAGGCCGTGATGTCGGCGGCCTCACCGAAGTCCTTCGAACCGGGAAGGGCGAACTCCCGCCCGAAGGCGTTTACGATACTCAGATCGTCCCTGAATCCCTGCACCCCCACCGTGAGTCGGGACGTGATGTTTCCGTCCACTGGATATGACAGGGTTGCGGCTCCATCGAGGGTCACCGAGGTGAAGCCCCGGTTCCGGCGGTTGAGGGACCCCTCTGCGTCTCCGGGCGTGAAGCCGATGGGATGGAACTGGCGTTGCTCGTTGTTCCGGTGGTCCACCCCTGCGGTGAGTCGAGCGGAAAAGTGCTCCGAGTGCTCGAACGAGAAGCCGGAGCTGAACTGGAAGCGGTTCACCGACTCGGTGATGTCCGGCATGGTGAAGATGTCGAAGGCCCTCCGGAAGTTCTCGGCGGAGCGACCCAGGCCGGCGAAGAACATCACGTCACCCACTTCCAGGGCGGTGATGGGATCGGCGATGGCTGTTCCACTGTAGATGCGGTTGAAGTTGGAACGGGTGTACCCGCCGGAGAAGTTGGCCCGGAGTCGGGGGGTGAGCTCCGCCTCCACCCGGCCCCGTAGGTTGTAGCTCTCGTGGTCGTTCTTGATCTGGATTCCGTCGCCCTGCTCGATCTGGCCGCTGATGGAGTAGGTCACGTCCGCGGTGCCCCCACTCACGCTCAGGGAGTAGCGCTGGGTGTGGCCGGTCTGGAAGAAGTTTCGCTCCACGAAATCCGCGGGGATCCCGTCCTCCACCAGGTCTGGATAGATCTGGCCTGCGTCCAGGATGTACTTGAGTTCCGGCTGGTCCATGCCCTGTTCGACCCGGGCGGTGATCTGGGGAGCGCCGGGCGTTCCCCGCTTGGTGAAGATCTGGATGACGCCCGTGGCCGCGTCCGACCCGTAGAGGGTGCTGGCGGCGCCGCCCCGGGTGATCTCCACTCGTTCGATATCGGCAGTCAGGAGCTCGGCCAGGGACGAGCTCTGCTCACCCCCCGTCCCGGCGGCGGTGGACATGGAGTTGTCCACCCGGACTCCGTCCACGTAGATGACGGGGGTCTGGGGGCCGAAGACGCTGGAGATGCCCCTGAAGTTCATCAGCGAGGCGGTGCCGGGCTGTGCCGATACGTTGCTGACCTGTGCGCCGGCCACCCTTCCCTGGAGGAGCTGGTCCAATGTCTGGACCGGGGCCGTGGCGATATCCTCGGCCGTAATCACCGAAAC
>PWLA01000335.1 GCA_003559555.1 Gemmatimonadota bacterium
AGGCAGCTACTTCGCGCCGGCCCTGCGGCCGGAGCTGCTCCGGTTCGACGCCGAAGGGGAGCTCCTCTGGAGTGCCACCTGGCAACCGGAGCGCACCGTGCCCGATCCCGGCTTCGAGGTGGTGAACGGATCGCTGGAACCGGTCTTCTCGGTCGTGCACCACGGTCTGGTTCCAGGCCCCGACGGTCGGACCTATCTGCTGGCCGCCTCCCGGGAGGATCGCCAGCCGGACCGGCTCCTCACCTTTGACGACGAGGGGGTCCTGGAGCGAACGGGAAGGGTCCCCCCGGGTGCGGCCATCTTCGCCGACGAAAGGGGCCGGATCTACGTTCTCTCGCTGGAGGAGGCGCTCTCCCGCACCCCCGCCGCCGATCGCCGAACCTTCGAGGCCTTCGAGCTGCCGTCCCTGACCTCCAGTGAGTCGGTGGCCCTCGACGACTTCCAGGGGAAGGTGGTGGTGGTCAACTTCTGGGCCAGCTGGTGCCCGCCCTGTCGCCGGGAGATGCCGCTCCTGGACGAGCTCTTCCGGGAGATGGCGGATCGGGACGTGGTGGTGGTGGGGCTGAACGAAGACACCCGCCCCCAGGACGGACGGGACTTCCTGGACGAGCTGGGCGGCGTGGCCTATCCCAACGCCGCCGGGGAGGGACAGCTCCGGGCGCGGTACGGGTATCGGGGACTCCCATACACCCTTATCCTGGACAGGGAGCACCGAGTCGCCAGGACCCTCTACGGCTTCGGGACCAGCATTGATCCCATTCGCGATGCGGTGGAGGAGGCCCTGGCCGAAGACACGTCATTGGCCGCCAGCCCGGAGCCGTAATCCATGAGCCTGTCCGCCGCCGCCCCCAGTAGTCTGATCCTGATCAGGGAATGGGAGCAGCAGATGTCCTCCAGTGGCTGCTGCGGACGCCTGGAGGGGACCTTCCTGCAACGGCGTGGTGAACGGTGCTTCGCCGAACGCCGACGGGACATGGAGGCTGCCGGAACACTCTATAGAGCCGTCCGGCAGCGTCATGGCTCCACCGTCGAGCTGCGGATCGTGGATCCCCGCAACCTCCTGAGCCTCATCCCACTCCTGATCAGGGACTTTCGCCGCCACAGGGTAGGGATCCTGGACGCACTGCGCACCCTCTTCGGGCTGTCCGTGGCGTCGGTGGTCCTGAACGGTCGCCTGATCAACAGAGGGCACTGGCCCGAGACAGCCGAGCTCCTCGAGCAACTCGGCGATACCTGACCACCCTGAACGAGGTCAGCCCTGCGGCTCGTATCCCCAGGGCGCAGGCGGCGGCTCCACTGGATTCGAGAGGTCGAAGGAGAAGCGCACCGAGTGGCCGTGGGTGGGCCAGTGCACCCCGTACTGCAGCGTCTCCTCGTCCACGAAGTCCAGGAACCAGAAGTTGTCCCAGCGGTCGGGGAGGATCTCGGCCGTATGGTCGTCCGCCCAGAAGATCTGCCGGGTCTCGAGCCCCGGAACCGGGGCGTCGCCGCCGTACTGGCTGATCTCTTCTTCGGTGCCGTCGGGATTCCGGTGGTCGTGCTTCAGGCGGAGCGTTCCGTCGACCCGGGTCACGATCCAGTTCCGCGAGCGGTCGTCGTCCAGGTGGAAGGGGACGTGGATCCGGTCGTCGGAGCAGTCGAAGAAGTGGATGACGGCGTCGCGCCCCTCCACCCCCTCCCGGTAGTAGGGCGTGACGTCCGAGACCTCACCGGGGTACGCCTCCCCGCAGTGCGCCTGAAGGCGCTCCCAGAAGGCCTCCTGCTGGGGCACCGGGTCGTCCGCCGGCGCAGGCGCCTCCTCGCAGCCGGTAATTAGGAGAAGCGCGCCCGCCAGGAGGAGGACGCCAGTGGCTTGTCGGGTCATGGTCAGAAGATTCTTCATGGCTCCATACTACGACCCGCTCGGCGCCACCGCGAGTGTCCGGGCCAACGCGACTTGCCGAGCCAACGCGACTCACCAGGCCAACGCGACTCGCCGGGCCAGCGAGCCCGGAAACCGGGAGGACGTCCCCAACGGCAGGCACGGACAACCGCGAGGAGCTCCCAGTTGGCCCCGAGTAAGCGATCGGCTGGGACAAACGCTTCAAGGGTCGCTGATTTCGTGAGCGTTGTAGAGTTTATGGCTCTTTGCTCCTCCAAATGAGCGCCTCGCTGCTTCAAACGGGTTGAAGGAGGTGGAGCTTGCCGTGCATAAGGTAGATCATGGCGATCAGGTTGCGAGTGGAGCGGTACCCACGAGCGCGGGCTTCGGCGGCTAGTGATGTGTCACCGAAGTCCTGTGAGCACCGAGAGCGTCGCGACAGCGCTTTGCGCTGTTACCGGGCTCGAGCCTGGCGCGACGGCGAGGCCACTCATAGGGGAATTTTTGTCGATCAGACGACCTACAGCCAGAAGCGGGAAAAACGGCGAAGGCCCACCACTCCCCGGTTGACGCCGTCGATCCCGAGCCGGAGATTCCTTCGGGGTCGGATGCAGCATCTGCACCCGCCTCGCCCTCTGGTCCATCCCCCCCGCCCCGGACCCCTCCATGAGCCAGGCCTCCGAACCCCGACCCCGCCGGCCGTCCCCTGACCAGGAACGGAGGCGTCGGCTCACCTTTCACCTGGTATTCCTGGCCATGGCGGTGGGGTTGATCCTGGTCTCGAACCACCTGGGTCAGGAAGTGGTGAAGCCCGAACCGGTGAGCTACACCCGATTCCTCGAGGGGCTGGAGAGCCAGGCCATCACCGAGGCAGCCATCAGCCCCGACGAGATCGTCTGGAGCGAAATGACGGACGGCGTCCGCCGCGACTTCCGTACGACCAGGGTGCCCGGGATGGATGAAGGGGAGGTCCTGTCTCGGCTGCACGCCATGGGTGCCGAGATCAGTGGCGAGGTCCCCAGCGAATGGGGGTGGACGCTCCTCATCTGGCTCCTGCCGCTCGTGTTCATCATCGGCATCTGGGTGTGGGTCCTTCGGCGGTTCTCCTCGGGCCGAACGCAGGCGCTCAGTTTCGGCACGAGCCGGGCCAAGATCTGGGATGAGAGCACGGACCGGATCAGCTTCGACGAGGTGGCTGGAGTGGACGAGGCCGTGGCCGAACTCCGGGAAGTCGTGGACTTTCTACAGAACCCCGATCGATACCTGAACATGGGCGCCCGCATCCCCAAGGGCGTGCTGCTCGTAGGCCCCACCGGTACCGGAAAGACCCTGCTGGCTCGAGCCACGGCGGGCGAGGCGGGGGTTCCCTTCTTCACCATCTCGGGTGCCGACTTCGTGGAGATGTTCGTGGGGGTGGGAGCGGCCCGGGTCCGCGACCTCTTCCGACAGGCCAGGGAGCGGGCGCCCTGCATTGTCTTCATCGACGAGATCGACACGGTCGGAAAGACCCGCGCCGGCGCCGGCAGCCCGGTGAGCAACGAGGAGCGCGAGCAGACGCTCAACCAGCTCCTGGTGGAGATGGATGGATTCGACAGCTCCGCCGGCGTGATCCTCATGGCCGCCACCAATCGCCCCGACCTGCTGGACCCGGCACTCCAACGACCCGGCCGGTTCGACCGGCAGATCAGCGTGGACCGCCCGGACCTGAACGGCCGCGAGGCGATCCTCCGTGTCCACGCTCGCAAGGTGAAGCTTGCACCCGAGGTGGACCTGCGTGTGGTCGCGGCCCGTACTCCCGGATTCGCCGGAGCCCAACTGGCCAACGTGATCAACGAAGCCGCTCTCCTGGCCGTCCGGTTGGACCGCCCGCAGGTGACGATGGAAGACCTGGATGAGGCGGTGGACCGGGTGCTGGCCGGACTTGAACGCACCAGCCGGGCCCTTATCGAACGGGAGAGGGAGATCGTGGCCCACCACGAGATGGGCCACGCCCTCATGGGCATGCTCCTTCCCCACGCTGATCCGGTCCACAAGGTAAGCATCGTGCCCCGGGGCTTCGCATCGCTGGGCGTAACCATCCAGACCCCGCTGGAAGATCGCTATCTCCTCACCGAGGCCGAGCTCCAGGACCGCCTCACCGTGCTCCTGGGAGGGCGCGCCGCAGAGGCGGTGATCTTCGGTGAGACCAGCACCGGCGCCGCCGACGATCTCCGCCAGGCTACGGAGCTCGCCCGTCGAATGGTGACCCAGTTCGGAATGGCCGAGGGCGTCGGGCCGGTGGCGTTGGAGGAAGCCGATGATCGGCTCGTCGGGGGAGGAGCCTTCTCCCGCTACCGACTGTCGGAGGAGACGGCCCGGCGAATCGACGCCGAGGTCCTCCGGCTGGTTGAGGAGGCCTACGCCCGAGCCGTCGAACTCCTCCGCACCCACGAGACTGCACTGCGAGAGTTGGCAGCCGAACTCCGGGAGGTGGAAGTGATGGAGGGCGAGGACCTGGTCCGCCGAATGGAGGACCTACGGCTGCCCATCCGCGGCCGCGCTCGCACCTCGCGGTCTCGGCTCCAGCGCGGTCAGGTGCCCCCGGGGCCGCCCCGGCACCGTGAGGACCACCTGGAATAGCTGGCTCCACCGGGCGCGAAACGCTCCTGCGCAGGTGAGGAGGTAGTAGCGCCACAGTCGCCGAAACCGTTCGTCGTAGTGGTCCCGGAGCCGGGGCCAGGCCGCTTCGAAGTTCCGCTGCCAGGCCATGAGGGTGCGGTCGTAGTCCGGGCCGAAGTTGTGGACGTCCTCCACCACGAAGTGCCCCTCCGCCGCCCTGGCGACCTGGCCCAGGGTCGGAAGCTGGGCGCCCGGGAAGACGTAGCGGTCCACCCAGGGGTCGATATTCGCCGTGGCCTCGTTTCCGCCAATGGTATGGAGGAGTGACACACCCTCCGGCAGCAGACACCGAGCCAC
>PWLA01000285.1 GCA_003559555.1 Gemmatimonadota bacterium
CCTGCCGCTCAGGCACCGGGGTCCCGCACCCTCCCGAAGCGGAGCACTTGCGCTCCGCTACGGCCCCCAGCGCCAGCACCTCGCCCAGGTCCTGGCCCCGGTCCGCTTCCACGATGACGTGCTCCCCCGGTGCCAACTCCATGCCCTGGACGGTGAAGTAGTCCTTCCGGCTTCCCTTGAATCCCACCTCAGCGAATGTTGACATGACGCGTCCTCCCCGAAGCCTGATCTATCAGGCGCTTCACCCGTTCTCCTTCCATGAGCCCAGCTCTCCGAAGCGGGCCCAGCGAGCCTGCCGCCGAGCCTCCGAATCCATGGCCCGAAGCTCGCCCAGATGCCGGCCCAGCGACGAGGCCAGCGCATCGGCGGCGGCGTCCCAGTCGGCGTGGGCCCCACCGGGCGGCTCCGGGATCACCTCGTCCGCCACCCCCAGGCGATGGAGGTCGGAGGAGGTCAGCTTCAGGGCCTGGGCCGCCTTGTCACGGTGCTCGGCAGAACGCCAGAGGATGGCCGCGCACCCCTCCGGCGAGATCACCGAGTAGATGGAATGCTCCAGCAGGAGGATCCGGTCGGTGACGCCCAGCGCCAACGCGCCGCCGGAGCCTCCTTCGCCCAGGATCACGCTGATCAGAGGGATCCGGAGACGGGCCATCTCCCGGAGGTTCATGGCGATGGCCTCGGCCTGGCCCCGTTTTTCGGCCCCGATGCCGGGGTAGGCGCCCGGGGTGTCGATGAAGGTGATGACGGGACGGCCGAACTTTTCGGCCATCCGCATGAGACGCAGGGCCTTCCGGTATCCCTCCGGGTGGGGCATTCCGAAGTTCCGGTGCAGGTTCTCCTTCATGTCCAGCCCCTTCTGATGTCCGATCACCATGACAGGATCGCCGTCGAAGCGGGCCCAGCCTCCTACGATGGCGGCGTCGTCCCGGTAGGCCCGGTCGCCGTGCAGCTCCACGAAGTCGGTGAAGATCCGCTCGAGGTAGTCCAGGGTGTAGGGGCGGTTGGGGTGTCGAGCCACCTGCACCTGTTCGATGGGCGTGAGGTTCCGATACGTCTCGTCGCGGAGTACCTCCAGCTTCCGGCGGAGGTCGGACAGCTCCGACGAGACGTCGATGCCCTTCTTTTCGGCGATTTCCAGCAGCTTTTCGATCTGCTCCTGGACCTCGACCATGTCACGTTCGAACTCCAGGTGGGGCTTGCTGGCCAAAATGTCCCTCCCTTCGCTTCCGGTGATGGGGATTGGGCTCCCGCGGGACGGTTATAGAACCTGTCAGAACCTAACCGTCTTCCCGGGGGAGTGTCACGTCTCACCCTGTCCGATCCATTGGGGGACCCGGGGGGCTTCGTACCGGACCATCCGGTCCAGGAGGGGCGCGGGCTCGGATTCCACGAGCACCATTCGGCGGTGGGCATCCTGGAGGAACCCTTCCTGAAGAGCCCGGTCCAGGAGAGCGACCAGGGGCTCGTAGTAGCCATCCACGTTCAGCACGCCGCAGGGCTTCCGGTGAAACCCCAGCTGGGACCAGGTCAGCACCTCGAAGAACTCCTCCAGCGTGCCGAGCCCCCCGGGTGCGGCAATGAACCCGTCGGAGCGGGCAGCCATCTCCGCCTTCCGTTCGTGCATGGATTCGGTCACTACCAGGTCCGCCAGGTTCGGATGCGCCACTTCCCGATTCATCAGGGCCCGGGGGATGACCCCCACCACCTCCCCGCCTTCGTCCAGGACGGCCTGGGCGAGCCGGCCCATGAGGCCCATCCGGGATCCGCCGTAGACGAGTCCGATCTCGCGGCGGGCCAGGGCGACGCCCAGCTCGGTGGCGGCGTCCAGGTAACGAGGATCTTCCCCGGCGCTGGAGCCGCAGAAGACGCAGAGGCGAGCGAGGTCTTCAGTGGAGTCTGACAAGGTCATCGGGGGTGTGGTGAACAGGGGGTTGCGGTCAATCGGGTACGGTGGAATCCGTCCAGGGTTCTCCACCGTGCACCGCCTCCAGGGGCTCGGCAGCCGCGGACGCCGCATTCCGGCCCCAGTAGCGCGCCGCAGCCTTCACCTGGTCCGGGTGGAGAGACGTCGCGGCAGGAAACTCGAACGTGGCCAGAACCTGGAGCTTCTCCTCCAGGGTGGCGTCGACGGGCATGTAGATCTCGGGCCTGAACTGCTGGTTGGCGTCGCCCACGTCGTAGCAGAAGATGCGGGAAATGTCAGGACCCAGGGCCAGGGCGACGTCCACCAGCGCCTGGGCGAACTCGTCGGTCCGGTTGGGCGTGGGGAGGTAGAGGACGTCGGGGCGGGCTTCCGCCATCGCGCTTCCCAGGAGCGAGTGGACCTGGTCCTTGAAGGACTCCAGCTCGGCCTCCCGGACCGATCCCATGAAGAAGCGAGCGCCCAGTCGACGCCCGGCGGTACGGGTCCGCTCCCTCATCGCAGGTTCCTCTTCGAGGCTCACGCCTCCGGGACCCATGGTCAGCACCACCACCCGGTGACCCCGGACCATGTGGCGCAAGAGGGTTCCGCCCACCCCGGCCTCCGCTTCCCCGGGACGCAGGCCCACCGCCAGGACCGTGAGGTCGGGCCTGCCCTTTTGGGACTGCTCCGGCGATGGCTGTTCCGACGACGGTTGCTCCGGCTCCTTCTCCTCGCCGGCGATGAGGGCGGCCACGCGGGTCAGGAGCTGGTCCCGATCCAGGGGTTTCAGGAGGATCTCGTCGGCGCCCTGCCGGCGGGCCTCGTCCACGTATTCCGGTCCCGAATATCCGGTGGTGGCCAGGATGGGGATCTCGGGGTGGGCGGATCGGCTGGCGGCCACCACCTCCATGCCGTACCGGCCTGGGAGATTCAGGTCGGTGATCACCAGCGCCCAGCCACCCTCGGCGGCCATCTCGCTTCCGGTGACGCCGTCCTGTACCAGGGTCACCCGGTAACCTCCCTCCCCTTCCAGGAGGAAGCGCACGAGATAGGCCTGGTCCAGGTCGTCCTCCACCAGGAGAATGGACGGGGATTCGGGATCCCGGGGATCTTTGGGAGTGCCGGTACTGGAGCTCATGGACCGCAGTCGGGCTGAGGTTCATGGAGATGGAGGCGGGGCGCGTGTGCGCCGGACGCAACGGTACATCGCAATCTACGTCATCGGGGCGTTCAGGTCACTCCGGCGCCTCGGGGCCGGCCAGCGTTCCGCCTCCGGTACCGGAGGCTTCCGGGGAGGAGGAGACCGGCGCCGCGGTGGAAGGACGGAGTGAGGGTTCCGGCAGGAGGAACCAGACCATGAGGCCCATCCCCAGCACCGAACTCCCGGCCAGCACCACGGTCAGACCGTATCCGATCCCGACGTAGAGCACACCCGCCACCGTGCCTCCCACCGCGAACCCCACCTGTCCCAGTGCCACCGTGAGGCTCATGAGCGATCCACGTTGGTTGTCCGGGACCAGGGCGGTGAGGAGGGCCGAGAATGGACCGATGCGGAGAGCCACCAGGGCCATGACTACGAAGAAGTAGGGGAAGGCGGCGGCGACGCTCCCCACCACCAGGGTCGTGAGGGCCATGACCACCGAAAGGCCGATGCACGAGGCCAGGATGATTCCTTTGCGGCCCACCCGGTCCGAGATCCGTCCTGCCTGCGGCCCCACCAGGACGTTGGCCACTCCGCCCACCAGAAAGAGGAGGGCGATCTGGTTGGCGGTGGCCCCGATCTCCCGCTCGAGCCAGGTGGGCAGGTAGACCACGTAGAGGGACACCCCCAGGAACATGAGAAAGAAGGCCGTGGCCGCCGCCGCGATCTCCTTCTGCAGGAGCATGTCCCGGTACCCGATCACGGCCCTCCTCAGGGTGACCCTCTCTGCACTCCGCTCCACGTCGGGCTGGGGAAGTCGCAGAAAGATGAGCACGAACGTGGCCGCCATGAAGAGGGCGAAGAAGATGAAGGGCACGCGAAAACCCAGGGCTCCGGCCAGGACCACTCCCAGGGGGATCCCGATGATCTGACCGAAGGCGGCCCCGCTCATGACCCACCCGGTGGCCCAGCCCCGGCGCTCGTAGGGAAAGTAGTCGCCGATGTAGGAGACGGCCGATCCCGAGAGGATGCCCCCGGCCACGCCGGCCAGGAGCCGAACCAGGATGAAGGAGCCGTAGCCCACCACCAGCCCGTGAGCCGCCAGGGCAACGGTCATGAGGCCCGTGCCGGCCAGGAGGATGGTTCGGCGGCCGGCCCGATCGGAAAAGGGCCCGGAGATGACGGCGAAGATCCCCACCATGATGGAATAGGCTGAGACCAGAGTGCCCAGGAGGGCTTCCCGGATGCCCAGCTCGTCGCCCACCAGGGGGAGGATGGGGGCGATGATCATGATCTGGCTGCTGGCCGAAAAAACCAGGAGCCAGAGGGCGAAGACGACCAGGTAGGGGTGGGGCCGGGGGATCTTCACCGGTCAGTGGCCCGTCCCGGGTGGATCAACCTTCTGATTCAGTGTGCGAGCGGTGAAGAACGTAGGGGCTCCTCTGGTCGGTAGGATAGACCACCGTCTGGAAGATGTTCACGTGGGGCGGAGCGCCGGCCACGTAGGCGATGATGTCGGCGACGTCGTCGGGCGACAATGGCGTGTAACCCCGGTAGACGTCTTCCGCCCGCTCCTCGTCGCCGCGGAACCGCACCCGGGAGAACTCGGTCTCCACAAGGCCGGGGTCCACGGTGGACACCCGGATGCGGGTGCCGGCCAGGTCCAGGTTCATCCCTTCCGTGAGGGCGCGGACCGCGAACTTGGAGGCGTTGTAGACGTTTCCCCGGGGGTAGACGATGTGTCCGGCGATGCTTCCCACGTTGATGACGTGTCCCGAGTCCCGCTCCACCATGTGGGGCAGGATGGCCCGGGTCATGTAGAGGAGCCCCTTCACGTTGGTGTCGAGCATCTCCTCCCAGTCCTGGATGCTCCCCTCGTGCAGAGGGTCGAGTCCCCGGGAGAGGCCGGCGTTGTTCACCAGGACGTCCGGAAGGACTCCCTCAGAGGCGAGGCGACCCACCATGCCTTCCACGCCGGTCCGGTCCCGAACATCCAGATCGAAGACACGGATGTCCACGTCATGGAGTTGGTGGAGCTCGTCCCGGAGCGTCTGGAGGCGGTCCAGCCGGCGGGCCAGGAGAATCAGGTGGGCACCGCGAGCGGCGAAGGCCCCGGCGCAGCTCCGGCCGATGCCGGCGCTGGCACCGGTGACGAGGACCCGGGCGCCCTCCAGGTGTGGGTGGGCGGCGGGCGTCGGAGGGTGGGAGGGGGCTGTCGTCATGGCTGGGGGCGCGGGCCAGGAGAGCGGGAGGTCGGGTTGTACTGGCGGCCCGTAACCGGGGGGAGGCCGCCGGCGAGCTCAGACCCTCTCTTCCGCCTCCAGGTTCCCCCGTGGCACCGGACTGGCCTCCTTGCGGTGGCGGAGGGCCGGGTGTATTTCTCGCTTCAGGAGAGTGGAGGGGCGTCTCTTGCCCCATCCTTGACCCCGGTCCCGGCACCGGCGTGCCGCATTGGGTGTATCGAAAGCCACGTCCTCACCTGGTCCTGCCGAACATCGACATAGCGGAGGAGCACTTCCATGGACTCGCGCAATACGTTTTCTACTTCGATCCGGTCTTCTGTTCGGATACTGGTCGCCCTGGGATTCCTGATTCCCGCTCTGGCTTCGGCCCAGGACGCCCCCCCGCCCGCCGGAGCCGATGACCGCCCGGGTGTAGCGGTGCTCCAGTTCGACAACGGGGGCTCCTTCGGCCCCGACCGGGAGGACTTCGAAGCCCTGGAGGTGGGACTCCAGCACATGCTTCTCACTGAGCTGGCACAGAATTCGGCGCTCCGAATCGTGGAGCGGCGGGCTCTGAAGGAGATTCTGGAAGAGCAGGACCTGGGCGCAACGGGTCGGGTCGATGCCCAGACGGCGGCCCGGATCGGTCGACTGGTGGGCGCCCGCTGGGTGATCCTGGGTGGCTTCACCGATATCTGGGGCGAGTTCCAGATCAATGCCCGGATCGTCGACGTGGAAACCTCCGAGGTTCCGGAAGCTTGGAGCGTCCGCAATGATCGGGAGGCCATGTACGACCTCCTGGTGGACCTGGCGGCCCAGATCACCGACGGGGTGGACCTGCCCCCCCTTCCCGTTGACGTGCGGGAAGCCCGGGAAGCCCGGGAGATCCCATCAGAGGCCGTTCTCCTCTTTTCCAGGGCCCAGACGTACGAGGACTTCGGGGATCAGGATCGGGCGGTGGAGGTCTATCAGCGAATCGTGAACGAGTTCCCGCAGATGACCGAGGCCCAGGAGGCGCTGGAGCAGATCTCGGGCGTCTAACGCATCGCGTCCCAGAGGACGTGGATGGCGGGGGCCGGGACGGCGATGAGGATCCGACCCTCTCCCTCCTGCCGTCCTCCAAAGAGTATTCCCGCCACCTTTCCGTCAGCGTCGAACATGGGGCTCCCGCTGGCCCCCGGCTCTCCGTAGCCCTGGATCTCCAGGTAACCGTCGCCCTGGCCCAGAAGGATCCCGGCGCTGAGGAGAGGACGAGCGTGGGTTCGGCTCCCGTCGGCGCCCACGGCCTCGCCTCCCAGGGCAAAGCCCATGGAGGCCATCGGTGTGCCACTGCTGAGGGTGTCCGGTCGCAGGTTCAGGCCTGCCACCGTGGGCACCTCTCCCCCCACCTCCACCACGATCATCGCCAGGTCCCACTCGGTGCTGGCCGCCGCCAGGCGGGCCGGAAAGACCTGCTGGGAGTCGGTGAACTGAACGGCCACGCGGGTGGGTTCCCGGTTTCCATCCTCGCCCATGAGGACGTGCCGGCTGGTGACCATGGTGCCGTCGGCGTCCACGGCGAAGGCCGTTCCCGTGACCACGGTCCCATCGTCGAACTCCACGAAGAGAAGGCCGATGGCCAGGCGGTTCGCATCCTGAATGGCGTCGAAGTCCAGTGAGGCCGCCAGCTGCTGGCGTTCCAGGGCGGCGGTGGCATCTCGAAGCTGCCGGCGCAGCTCTTCCGCTTCTTCGGCCAGTTGGGCCTGGGAGGCCGGGGGGACGTCCTGTCGGGCAGGGGGATCGGGCTCGCCCTCACGGGCTTCCGCCGCCGCCAGGGCCACCTGGATCCGATCCAGCTCCGCCCGGGAGCGCTCCAGGGCCTCTCCCAGCTCGCTCAATTCACCCTCCAGGGACTGGGCGGTGCGCTCGCCGGCTTCCATGAGCGAGTCGGCCCGGGCCTCCAGTTCGGCCCGTTCGGATTCCCAGGCCGAACGCTGCACGGCGGTGGCAAGCGCCAACCCCGCCACGGCCAGCACCAGGAGCGCGGTCAGCCCGATCACCGTGAACCGGAGCCCGAGATTCCTCCGCTGCGGTAGATAGGAGGCCCGGGGGCTGGGCGCCTGTGCCGTGGCGGGAGCCTTGGGGCTCGCTGCCGGGCCCTGCACGTCCTCCTGAGGTGTGTCTTCGAGCCGCAGCTCCAGGAGGGGGCCACGGGGACCCAGGAGAATTTCGTCACCGTGCCGAACCGGCACCGGGCTGGGGCCCAGGGGGCGACCGTTCAGGAAGGTTCCGTTCCGACTTCCCAGGTCCCGGAGGTACCATTCCCCGTCCCGGGAGACGAGCTCGGCGTGAAGAGCCGAGACCTCCAGGTCCTGCTCCGGGTCCAGGACGACCTCCAGGTCCGGTCTGCGGCCGATGCGGATCCGGGAGTGACCGAGCGGCTGTTGTGTGCCGGCTCGGGCGCCCGAACGGATGAGAAGGTGGGGATTCATCGGGTCGAGTGGGATCAGAGCGCGTCGGACTCGAAAGTGCGCAGGGCGACCTCCTCGTCCGGGGAAGCAGGGGTCAGGCCGCTCCCATGGACCCGGGCCAGGACTACCGAGATGTTGTCCGGCCCGCCTCGTTCGTTGGCCAGGGCCACCAGTTCGTGGCAGGCGGTCGCCGGCGTGTCGGCATCGGTCACGGTTCGGGCGATCTCGTCATCGGCGAGGGGACCGGTGAGGCCGTCGGAGCAGAGGAGGAGCTGGTCGTCGCGACAGAGTTGGTGATAGGTCATCGCCACATTGACCTGGGGCTCGGTCCCCAGCGCCTGGAGGAGGACGCTCCGGTGCACGCTCCGCTCCGCCTCCTCCTGGGTCATGGCTCCTTGTTCCACCAGCTCCTGGACCATGGACTGGTCGCGGGTAATCTGGACCATCTGCTGGTTTCGAATGAGGTATCCGCGGGAGTCTCCCACCTGGGCCAGGTAGACCATTCCGTCGAGGATCCCGGCCACCGTGGCGGTGGTGCCCATTCCGGAGAGCTCCGGCTGGTGTCCAGCCCGCTCGAAGACCCGGCGATTGGCCTCCTCCACCGCCTCCTGCAGGCATCGGGTGAACTCGGCGGGGGTCTGGACTCGCTCGCGTCCCCAGCGTTGCTCCAACGTCTCGGTGATGACGGTGGCGGCCAGCCGCGAGGCCACTGCGCCGCCGGCCGCGCCGCCCATGCCATCGGCCACCAGGAGGAGGAGGCCCCGGGGGCCGACCTGCACCCGGGCTTCGCCACCCTCCAGCAGCTCCGGGGAGTCGGGGCCCAGGAGGAACCCCTCCTCGTCGGGTGTTTCGCGGAGCTCAGCCACCAGGAAAGCGTCCTGATTCTCCGAGCGCACCTGGCCCACGTCCGAGAGGCCCCAGACCGAGACCTCCACCTGTCGGTCGTCTCCGGGAAAAATGGTCATCCTCCGTCCCCTCGCATGGCGTCTCTGTGGTTGATGTAGAGTTCGATGGGATCCAGTCGCACCGCTTCCTCGAACCACTCCAGGGCCCGGACCGAGTCCCCCAGCGGGCGAAAGGTCTCTCCCAGCACGAAGGCGGTGAACGCCCGGTCCTCCTGGCTGACCCCCTCCATTCGCCACACCGCGTCCACCGTGTCCCGGATCGCCTCCAGATGACTTCGCCTGGCGTCTGCGGTCGCGGGGAGCTCACCGGGATCGGTTCCCAGATACTGCTGGTAGACGAAGTTTCGGACCTCGGCCGGCGTGATCTCGAGGACCACCCCGAGTGGCGGGTCCTGTTCCGGCGTGGGGGCCGGATCGCTCGCCGGAGGCGTCGCTTCTTCCACGGCGGTGGGGGGGGCGGCCTCGCGGGTCTCGGCGGGAGCGTCCTCCTCCGGTGATTCCACCGGCGAGTCCGCCGCCGCCTCATCGATCCCTGGCGGTGGCGGATCGGGGTCCAGGCCATCGGCATCGGCCACCTGGGCCGGCGGATCCTCAACGTCCGGGCCCGCCACAGGCTCGTCGCTCCCGCCGATCCACCCGAACCAGAGGGAGGCCGCCAGGAGTCCGCCCCCCACGAAGAGGACCATGACGGCTCCCAGTCCGGCCAGGAGCGCCACCATCCGAGACCGACTCCCGGACCCCCCTCCCTCGGCGGCAGCGTCGGCCACCTTGGTTCCAGGGGGAGCTTCAGGCGAAGGATCCCGGGGCTCGAAACCGCCGGTGGCCGAGGCGGATGGTGCCACGGTGGGGGGAGGAGGCGTCACGCCTTCTCCCCCGCCGGCGTCCGCGTCGGAGGAGGCAGGTGCCAGGGGACCGGCTGCCTCCACGGCCCTCGTCACGTTCCGGGCGAATTCCCGGGCATCGGCAGGTCGTTCGGCGGCCTTTCGCCGCAGGGCCTGGGCTACGGCGGATTCCAGTGCCTCCGGAAACTGGCGTCCGGTGGCCTCCGCCAGAGTCATGGGGTCCCGGGTCAGGCGCTGCACCATGATCTCCTGTGCCGTCTTCCCGTCAAAAGGAAGTCGGTCGGTGAGGATCCGGAAGAGCACCAGGGCCATGGAATAGATGTCGCTGCGGCCGTCGAGCGGGTCGCCGGTGAGCTGTTCGGGGCTCATGTACTCAGGGGTTCCCACCACGAAGCCGTGGCGGGTCACCGCCGGTCCCTCGTCCTCGGCCGGGCCCCGGGCGATGTCGAAGTCCACCACCTTCACCTTCTCCGAGCCGTCCCGTTCCCGGGCGACCATGATGTTGTCCGGCTTCAGGTCCCGGTGGACGATCCCCAGGGAGTGGGCCGCGTAGAGGGCTTCCCCCACCTGCCGGTTCAGCTCGGTGGCCCGCTCCAGGGAGAGGGCACCCTGCTTCTCCAGCAGGCCCCCCAGAGAAGGGCCGTCCACGTACTCCATGGCCAGGAAGTGGAAGCCCTCCTCGGTGTTGCCGAAGTCGTAGAGGGTACAGACGTTGGGATGCCGGATCCGAGAGACGTTGCGGGCTCCTCGGGTGAAGCGGGCGATGGCTTCCGGGTCCCGGGCCATGGAGGCCCGAAGGACCTTGATGGCGTCCTTCCGGCCGATCCGCATGTGTTCGCCCAGGTACACCGCGCCCATGGCGCCCACTCCGAGTCTCCGGATGATCCGATACCGGCCGGCCAGAATCTCGCCCACCAGGGCAGTGGGATCGGGCTCCTCGGTGCCCCCTTTGCCTCCGTCGGCACCGGATGGGTCCGGTGGGTGGAGGGCGTCGTCGCGTTCGTCGCTCATCCGGCGCCGTCACCCCCGGGGTCGGACAAGCGGAATGCCTGCTGGCAGTCAGGGTCCTGTTCGCTGCGCTCTTCCCAGCGAACGGGCCCGTCGAATCGGGGGACCCTCACAATCTCCAGCGGATACGCGTCGGCCTCGAGCCTGCGGCATCCCTCGATGGTCCGGACGACGATGACGAAGTACTCGCGTTCCACGCCGTCCACCGTGCGCTCATCCACGAATCCGGCGCTGTCCACCTGGATCCGATCCTGGGGGGTCATGCGGCCGGCGCCCACCGCCACCACCATCTCCTGCTCGAAGTCCACCGCTGGTCGATCGGGAGGAGAGGTCTGGCGGGAGGTGGCCCGCTCCCAGAGCTCCTGCCACGACTCCTGGTCCCGGGCCACGATCCGGACCGAGTCGGCGATGCCGCCGCTGTTGTCATAGTAGAGCCGCGCATCCGACGAGAGGGGGGCCAGGGGATCCGGTTCGGGTTCGGGTGGGGGCGGCGGGGCTTCGCCTCCCCCCCGGCATCCGGCCAGGACCAGGGCGGTGAGGAGGGCCATGAGACAGGTCTGCACGCGGTACATGGTCATGCTCCTTGCGGAGAGAGTTGGGGGTTCCGGGTGCCGGGCCGTCATCGGGCGATTCGGCTGACGCAGTTGAGATCGGCGATGAAGCCCCCTCGGAAGACCGGGATCCCGCGGGCCAGGCTCAACTCCATGGTGAGGTTCATCTGCTCACCGGGGATGGACCAGGTGAGCTCGTAGCGACCCTGGCCCACCTGCTCCCACTGGGCCTGGCCAAAGAGCCGGAAGAGGGCCCAGGGACCCTCCGGGGCTTCGAGCAGGGTCACCTCCTGTCCGGCCACCTGCCCGGTGATCTGGAGGTTCTGGGCGCGGTCTCCCTCCCAGACGAAGGTGTGGGCCGCCGCCACGGTCCGGGTGAACCGGTGGCTCTGTCCATCCATGCTCACCGATACTTCCGGCAGCTCGGGGGAGGTCTGGGGGCGCAGGGCGAAGACCACCTCCGGTCCCTGTCCCTGCTCGCCGAAGAAGGCCCGGGAAACCTCGCTGGCCCGGTTGAAGAAGCTCACGAACTCGGGAGTGGGCTGAGGCGAAGCGTCGGGGGCCGCGACGTAGCGGCCGCCTTCCCGCGAGAGAAGGGCCTGACCCACGTCGTCGTAGAAGACCCAGAGCGTGCCTTCCTCCGGTCCGAAGAGGCTCTCCAGGTCGTCCATCTGGACCTCCTGGGAGGCGTTACGGTCGAAGGGATACCGTGCCAGCACTGGATTGAACGAAGCGCAGAGGGACTCACCCCGGGCGTTCACCTGGGCGGCCGGCAGACGGGTTACCAGGGACTCGGCGTGGCTCACCGGGGCCTCCATGAGGCGTTGCACCGCCGAGGCCACCGGCTGGGCCTCTCCTGCCACACTGAAGTTCTGGGCCAGCTGGCGGACCGCCCGACGGGTCTGCTCCGCACTGGAGGTAACGGCGCCCATGGCCTGCTCGCGGCCGCCGCCGCTGGCGTCGGCGAGCTGTTCCATGGAGGCGTGCAGGTCCACCAGCCCGGCCATGTATTCCTCGTTGGCCTCGCTGATGAAGCGATCCCGGATCTCCGGAGGCGTCGTCTGGTGCACCGGCTGGAAGGCCGGCGCCACCTGGACCGAGTCCACCATGGTGTTCCGGGCGGTGACGGCCAGGACCTGCAGGATGGGAGACTGGTTTCCGCTCAGGATGTCCAGGTTCCGGGCGGCTCCGGCCACGCTCCCGAACCCGGCTACCGAAGCGGTCTCGAGGAATCGCTGCCAGTGCGTCACGTAGTCCTCCACGTACCGGTTCCGGAGCTGGGCAGTGAGCCGTTCCCGGTCCTCCTCCGAGATGGCCTGCTCGCCCACCACCCACTGCTCGGCGGCGAACAGTCGGTCCACGTCGTCCAGCGCCGCCTGGACCCGCTCCCACCCCTCCTCGGTGAAGGCGCCGGGCACGGACGCATCACTGCGGACGCTTCCCCCGGCTCCAGGAGCGATCCGGGCCAACTCCACGGTTTCGATTCCAGCCGAGCCGTCCGAGAGCAGGGCCTGGTAGACCCGGTCCTCCTCGGCGAACTGGAAGAGGAACTCCCGGGTTCGGGCCACCCGGCCGTCGTCGGCCGAGCGGGGAAGGGGATGGTCCACGGCCATCTCGGTGGCAAAGAAGTCGATCTGGGCCCGGGCCAGGTCCCTGCGCTCCTCGTCCACTTCTCCGGCGTAGACCCAGTGGGCCATGAGAGCCGGGGTCACGATGTCGGGTTCGCTCCGATCCGGGTGGCGCGTGGTCACCAGGTAGGCCCGGAGCGCGTCGTAGGTCTCCGAGTAGTCGTCGTCCTCACCGGGCTCGCCCTCCAGTCCGTCGAGGCGGTCCACCAACCGGTCCCGGATCGAGGACCAGAGGAGGGCGTCGAAGCGGTCAAAGTAGAGGGGCCGGGTCGTCTCCAGGAGTGCGTCGCCCTGGTAGAGGCCCCAGCGCAGTCGCCAGGGGGGCCTGGCTTCGGCGTAATCCCGGAGCACCGCCAGCTCGCTCCGGAGTTCCTCCAGGCTCTCCAGGTCGCCGGCGCTGGGGGGCACACCTGGCTCGGGGTTCAGCGCGGTGACACTCTCGGCCGCGGCTACCACCCGGGATTCCAACGAGCGGTTCCCCAGGAAGGACCAGGTGGTGCCTACGATGGTCACCAGGGCGGCGAGGGCCAGCAGGGTGAGGCCCAGCCGCCGGAGGAGGTCCACTCGGGCGCCCCCGGCGGTGAGGGCCTGGGCGTTGGTGTCACCGGGCAGCAGCGAGCGGAGCAACTGGTCCAGGAAGACCCACTGGGGCACCTTCCGGGTGCTTCCGCCGCTGGAGGCCTGGGCCTGGCGCGCCTGGGCCTGGATCTGCTGAGCGTTGAAGACCCCGGTGGCCCCCACGTCGCCGCCGCCCCCTCCGACGGGATCCGGCGTCGGCGCCGAGGCCTCGGCGTCGCGCACCACCACGGGCCGTACCCCGGTGAAGTAGAACCCCCGGAGGACGGGACTCACCGCGAGCTGACTGGGTCGGCAGAGCTCCACCAGAAACGAAGTGGCCAGCTCCGAGACCTTCCGCAGCTCCCGGGGGAACTCGTAGGCGCCCGCCCGAACAGCCGGGTCTCCCTCCCTTGGCAGCACCCGGAGTCGGTTCGTGCTCAGGCTCACCTGGAGCTCCTCGAAGGCCTCCCGGATCCGCTGCCCCTCCTCCCGGCTGTGTGAGCCCGGGTCGGTGTCGCTCCGGAGGGGAAGGGTGGTTCCCAGCGGCTCCACCACCTCGCCGGGGGTCAGGCTACGTACATAGTCCAGAAAGAAGGGAAAGCGGTCGCAGCGGGTGAACACGACGTAGACCGGCACCGAGATTCCCAATTCAGCCGAGAGCTGAGCCAACCGCTTGCGGAGCTCGCGGGCCTGGGCCGGAACGGCCTCGCCGGCCCCGGGCTTCAGGAACTCGTCGGCTCCGTAGCAGAGGACGACGGCCCGGGGTGCCTGGCGTCCCCGGCCGAACGCGGCGCCCCAGCTGGAGGGTCGGATCCGACGGAGGAGGCGCTTCCAGCGTTCTTCGTCCTCCAGGAGCCCGCCTCCGGCTTCCAGGTAGACCGTTCCGTCGCGGTACCAGAGATTGATCCCCTCGGTCTCCACCACCGTCTCGCCCTGGAAGACCTCGCCGGCCAGGAGCTCGGGATCGAGGCCGGTGCGCGTCATGAGGGTGGTCTTGGTGCTTCCCCGGGGACCCAGAACCAGGGTGAGGGGAAGCCGGCTGAGGCGGGAGTGGGGGGCGCTGGAACGGGCCAGCCGGTCCTGAGCGGCCTCCAGCGCCAGGGCCTCGTCGTCGGGTTCGTCGCTTTCGGGCATGGGGCCCGTCACCCAGAGGAGGCGGGCCAGAAGTCCCGCAGCGCCCAGGCCCAGGACCACCATGCTGATCCAGAGGATCCAGGCCGTACGCCCTTCCGCGCCCAGGATCCAGTGGACGAGCCACGCCACCAGGATGAAGAAGAGGAAGGCGCCGATGCCTCCCACCCATGCTCTGGCCTTCCTGCTCATGAGCCAAGCCTCCCCTTCGGTGAATCCGCCGCGATGGGTCTGATCCTCACACTCCCCCCGGGGCCAGAAGCGTCAAGTCGTCCACCTGCCTGCCCAGCAGAAAGCGGTACGTCAGGTACAGGCCAAGTCCCAGTCCGACCAGGAGGATCAGCAATATCAGCAGCCGCCGTACCCAGCGATCCCGGGCCGTGGGCACCGTCTCCTCGTCTGGCAGTCCGGCCCGGGGTGCCAGTGGCGGGTGGTCTCCCCGGATTCGCTGAAGCCGATCCTGAATGGTTGAGGTGAAGCGGTGGATCTCTCCCTCGCCTCCCGCGCCAAATCGACCTCGGTACCCCAGGATCAGGCAGAGGTGATAGACCTCCAGGAGGTCGGCCAGCTCCTCCGAATCCTGCCGGCCCAGAAGCTCGGAGAGGTTCTGGAAGAAGGTTTCTCCGGCCATGTGATCTCCGAAGACCTCCTCCTGCAACGGCTGTCGGGGCCAGTCGGCAAACATGGGCTGAGAGGAGTTCAGGACTGCTTCGTCCAGGAAGGCCACTACGGCGTAGACGGCCATCCGGACGGACTCACGGTCGTACCCCGATCTCCGGGCCTCCTCGTCGGCCCGGGCCAGGAGCGTCTTGACGTGGGACCGGAAGGTTCCAGCGTCCCGGCCCTGCTGCCGGTCGTTCTTGATCCGGACGATGACGGTCAGGACCTCTTGGAATATCCGGGCCAGCTTTCCGTGAATAGTACCGGCCTCCGCGGTGGAGGGTTTCCCGGATGCGGTCGTGCTCACCGACATGAGTCAGTCATCCGTGGGCTTGAGTGGGTGTGGGTCCCGGCATGGGACGAGGTATCCGGGAACGCCGGGGCGGCCGGCGCCGAGCCGGATCGTCCGCTGCGGGGGGTGTCGAGCGACAACATACGGCGCCGCGGCCCTTCGGGCCACGGTACACTTCCCGGCCGTCCCTCGGGGGAAAGGCCCCTCGTCCTGTGGCAATGCGACAGTGACGGGTCGCGTCCGCCAGGGACGAGACGACTGGACTCGAATCACTCGGCGGGCACCACCACCAGCTCCAGCCGGGGATCCGGCAGGGCCGCCGGCGCGTAGATCCCCACCTGGGAGGTTTCCTGGATGGAGGCCCAGCAGGGACCCGACTTGGAAATGTGGAAATAGTGGAACCCAGGCTGGGGCCGGAGGACCGCCGGAGGCGAGGGCACGTGCTTCAGCGGGAGTCCGGGAAAAGCCTCCCGCACCAGACGGGCGATGTGCGCCGCTGAGCAGACCTTCATGAGGCGGGAGGCGGCGTCGATGACCTTCGCGTCGGGCTCCGCCGCCTTGACCCCCACATAGAGCTCCGCCGAGTGGAGGGCGTCGCTGTCCGCCACCTGGGCTTTGTAGAAGAAGCGTTCTCCAGGCTCCACTGAGATCCGGTACGATCCGGTGGGAAGGACCACTTCCAGCCGACTCCTCAGGTGCCGCTCCAGCTCCTGGAAGCAGCCACCCAGGTCGTCGTGGTCGTAAAGGGGGAGGTCGTCGGGGGACGCGTCCAGGGCGAAGGTGCAGAGCGCGCCGCCCAGACGGGCCAGCTCCTGATAGAGCTCCTCGGGATGCGCACCTCGGCTCGCCCGCATGTGGCGGAGGGTGGGGAGACTCTGGTGGACCGCATGGGCCAACCACATCTCTCCAACTTCGGCGGGACCCGGCGTTCCGCCATTTCGGGCCTGGCGCTCCCGCTGGATGGACTGCGCCCGGGCTTCCAGCATCTCCACCATCCGGTCCAGGAGGGAGCGAAGCGTGGGGACGGCCCCCACCCGGAGGGCCGGGGGAATGAAGTTGGCGTCATAGGTGAAGTTGCCGGCGCCGTCTCGCATGACCCGGGCCACGGGAAGGGAGACCAGGCCCTCGGTCTCCTCGAGCTGTGCGTCCAGGAGGAGGCGAAAGTTCTTCCGGGCCAGTGTCACCGACTTGCGCTCCTCGCCGGTGACCTCGTCCACCCGCTCCTCCCGCTGAAGGAGGAAGCGGTAGTCGTCCGGGGTGCCGTCGGCGGCGGGCCCGTCCACAGGAGCCGTGTTGGCCGCACCGGGTCGGTACGCCGGGATGGCCAGGTGAACGGTGTGGGCCGGCTGCGTGGGCGAGAAGAGTTCCCGGACGTTGAGGGGGGCCGGCGGAGGATCGTGGGGAAAGTGGAAGGCGAGCCCGTCGGGCAGGAAGCCCCGGGCGTGGGTCAGGCTGACGGTCCCGTTCAGCAACGCCTCGGCGTCCATCTCCAGTCCGGCGAACCCGTAGTGTCCGAAGTAGAGCGAGGACAGGGCGAAGGTGGATGTGTCTGAGAAGAACCGGCTCTGGGCCTGGAAGTGATGCTGAGCCAGGTGCATCCCTTCTTCCCAGACGATCCGAGCCAGCGATCTGGATTCCATGTAAACCTCGGGTGGAGAATGGCACCGGTGAGTTTGCTTCCGGACGGCCCCGGTGGGTAGTATTCTAGGTGTCCCAATCGGGGCGAAACAACCATTCCCCCGGAAGTCGGCCTCCCAGGCGTGCCTTCATGACTCGACAGGAACTGGAATCCCGGTATCAACTCGTGGAGCAGGTGACCCACGGTGACGTCCGCACCCACCACGCGGTGGCCGGCGGAGGAACCGTGGTCATGGTCCACTTCGTACGCCCCGATACTGCCAGGGGGCAGGCCGCCCTGGAGGCGGTGGATGCCCTGGAGGGCGCGGAGGCCGAGAAGGTGCTCCGGGTCCACGAGGTGGAGGGAGAAAAGGTCCTGGTCACCCGTTTTCTGATGGATGAAGGCTCGCTGGCAAAATGGCTGGGGCTGGAGGAGGTCGAGGACGACGGTGAGCCCGACGAGGCCACCCGGCTCTTCAAGGCCACTCGTCCCGGTGAAGAACAGGAGTCGGACGCCGTGGGCGACGATGAGCCCGACGAGGCCACCCGGCTCTTCAAGGCACAGCAGGTTCCCGGCGACCCCTCGCCACCAGAGCCGCCGTCCCCACCGTCCAGCGAGTCGGCCCCACCGTCGGATCCGTCCGGTGACATCGACGATGAGTCCGATGAGGCCACCCAGCGCTTCCAGGCGGTTCGTCCCGGTGAAGATCAGGAGTCGGACGCCGTGGGCGACGATGAGCCGGGGGAGTTCACCAAGCTCTTCAAGGCACAGCAGGTTCCCGACGACCCCTCGCCACCAGAGCCGCCGGCCCCACCGCCCAGCGAGCCGTCCCCACCGTCCAGCGAGC